>DJML01000085.1 GCA_002436505.1 Bacteroidetes bacterium UBA6491
TGGAAGAAATAACACTACGGAGAATTGGGGTATTTGGTTTCCGCATGTTCGATCTTCTGGATCTTAAAGATACTTCCATACTGATCCTGGATCGTACAGTTCATTTACGCGTGTCCTGATAAAGCAGCGAAGGCAGCGATTAGGATTGTGAACGTTCGTTTCATACAATAAAAAGGTATGCGAACATATGAAATTCTGAGGGCATTGGATTGAACCAAAGTGTATCGATTTGTGATACTCTTAGAGTTCAAATCAGTCAGGGCGAAAAATGTCCATTAGGTTTTATATGTAACTGAGGGAAGTGTTCCGTTCGGTTACGGAGATATGTAGATTTTATTTTGGTCATTCCGAACTATTTTCTAACACCCATTTCTCACCTATTCTATACCTTTTCCGCGTATAAGGTCTCCCAAGGCTATAAGCCCCATTCCGAATGTGAGTAGAAGGTGATCTCCAACTACGCCATAACCCGCTGCTTCGGTGATGAACAAACCCAGTCCCGTCGCAATAATGCCGAAAACCTGTAATATATACCCTGCTGCCAGCCCTAATACAGGGACTTGTATCCGTATGTTTAATACTTCTGCATATAAAATCGAATCTTCTCTCTCTTTCAATTGAAATACAAACATAGCGGAGTCGCTACTTAGCAAAACGCCTTTCTCCCGATCACCATCTAGCTTAATTTTTTAATCTATTAATATTATTAATTTTAATGTGTTTCAAGTTTATTTCGACGCAGGGCATTCAAAGTTAGGGGGCATAATTAATAATTCATAATTCGAGCGGGAGACAGCCTTATATCGGACCGCTAGTTAGATAATTGGCTAAACTTTCCGCTTTGGTAGCCCCGGCAGGAATTGCTGACGAACCTCATGCCTCGATTGTCAGTATAAACCCCGATTCCTGGGTGGCCCTAAATAAATAAGGGGGATGACAATTGTCATCCCCCTTATTCAAAGTAGCCCCGGCAGGAATCGAACCTGCATCTAAAGTTTAGGAAACTTCTATTCTATCCATTGAACTACGGGGCCAAATATTATGTTACCGGCGAACCGTTGTCCGCTCCTCCGGTTGGCGCTACAAATTTCAGTTTTCCTGATGAATCTTCCGCCATTAATATCATTCCATTTGATTCTATTCCTCTTAATTTTCTCGGTGCCAGGTTTGCTACCACTACCACATGCTGCCCCTTGGCTTCCTCTGGTGTAAAGTGTTCCGCGATCCCGGAAACTATGGTTCTAACCTCAAACCCAAGATCGACGGTCAGTTTCAGCAATCGGTCGGCCTTTTCTACTTTTTCTGCTTCTGTAATGGTCCCTACCCGCAGATCTAGTTTTGCGAAGTCGTCATAAACTATCTCAGGTTTTATCGTCTGTTCATTTTTATCCTCCATCTTCTCTTCTTTCTTGAGTTTGTTTAGCTGAACCTCAATGATATCATCTTCTACCTTGGTGAAAAGCAATTCACCGGTGTTCATGATCTGCCCGGCGTTAATTTTATCTCCTTTACTTAGATTCATCATTTCCCTGATCCTTTCTCCTGTCCTCGGAAGGAAAGGCATGATCTGATCAGCAAACATCAGCATCAGCTCCGCACTTGCCCTTAAGATCGTTCCTGTCTCCTCCGGATTCTCTTTGATCAGTTTCCACGGTTCTGTTTCCTGAAGGAAGCGGTTTCCTAAACGGGCGATGTTCAGCAACTGGGCCTGCGCTTCCTTAAATCTGAAATTTTCTGCAGATTCATCCGCTGATCGCACATATTCATTCGCTTCAGCAAATACCTCTTCGTATTTTCCGGGATCATATTCCTGTATGGCTCCGTCGAAATATTTTTGGGTAAGTACAACTACCCGGTTTACCCAATTGCCCAATATGGCAACAAGCTCATTGTTTACCCTTGCCTGGTAATCTTTCCAGCTGAAATCTGCATCTTTTGTCTCCGGTGAAATGGATGTCAGCACATACCGTAACTCATCTTCCCTTCCGGGCATTTCCCTCAAATACTCATGCAACCAAACTGCATGGTCTCTGGAAGTGGAGATCTTGTCACCTTCAAGGTTCAGGAATTCATTGGCGGGGACATTCTTCGGAAGTATGAAATCTCCGTGCTCGTGAAGCATTGCCGGAAAGATGAGGCAGTGAAAGACAATGTTGTCTTTACCTATAAAATGGGTTAACTCCGTTCTTTCATCCTTCCACCACTTTTCCCAGTCCGGCGTTATTTCTTTCGTTGCGGATATGTACCCGATCGGGGCATCAAACCACACATACATCACCTTCCCTTCGGCTCCCTCAACAGGGACCGGTATCCCCCAGTCAAGATCCCTGGTCATGGCCCTTGGCCTTAAGCCATCATTCAACCAGCTCATGCATTGGCCGTAAACATGTGATTTCCAATCTGCTTTGTGGCTATCTATAAATTCGTTAAGAAAGCTTTCCTGTATACGGTCCAGCGGCAAAAACCAGTTCTTTGTTTCTTTCAGCACCGGGGCATTTCCAGTCAATGCAGATCGCGGATTGATAAGTTCTCTGGGGCTTAATGATGTCCCGCATTTTTCGCACTGATCTCCATAGGCATTCTCGTTGCCGCAGTTCGGACACGTCCCTGTGATATAACGGTCTGCAAGAAACTGGTTTGCTTCCTTATCAAAATACTGCTCTGTGGTGTCCACAGTGAATACCCCTTTTTCGAGCAATTTCAGGAAGAAATCCCTGGCCATTTCATGATGGACCGGTCTTGAGGTGCGGGAAAAATTGTCGAACTGGATTCCAAATTCCGTCAGTGCATTTTTGATCAGATCGTAATACTGGTCAACGACATGTTGAGGGGTGGTGTGCTCCTTTCTGGCCTTGAGCGTAATAGGTACGCCGTGCTCATCCGTACCGCTGACGAAAAGAATGTCCTTCCCTTTCATTCTCAAATAACGTGCATAAATATCTGAGGGCAGCAGGCAGCCGGCGAGATGCCCGATATGAATAGGCCCGTTGGCATACGGCAATGCGCAGGTGATTAAATGTCGTTGAGGTGATCCCATTTTGCGCTGCAAAGATAATCTTTGATCGTTTGTAACCATATTTTCATGAATGGATAGGAGCCTTTTGTGCGTACAATACTATTTGTGTAAAATAATTCATTTCTAAATTCATCTCTTTCGTACAATCTCCTATCTTGCAATGATGTACGAATTTGTGGCAGGAAATGTTGAAGAGATATCACCTACCCATGTGGTAATTAACACACACGGCGTCGGATATTTTATTCATATCTCTCTTAACACTTTTGAGAATATCCGAGGGAACAATAACCTTAAGATCTACACCCACCTGGCTGTAAAAGAGGACAGTCATACATTGTTTGGTTTTGCAGACAAAAAGGAACGCATGTTATTCAGACACCTAATAAGTGTGAGTGGAATAGGAACTGCGACGGCCCGCATGGTATTGTCATCTTTAAATGAAAATGAGATTATAGGGGCAATATTGAACGGGAACGTGGCGTTGTTGAAATCGATCAAAGGGATTGGTCCAAAGGCTGCACAGCGTATGATCCTGGAGTTACAGGATAAGCTGGGCAAGCTCGATGTGGATTACGAACTTATGAAAGGGGGGTTGTCAACTCACATGAATGAAGCAACCGATGCATTGCTGGCCTTAGGGTTTGGAAGAACAGCCATTGAAAAAGTACTGGTAAAAGTTAGTAATGAACTGGGAGAAGGTTCGGACACAGAGCAATTGATTAAGAAGTCATTGAAATTATTATAATTTTGCACGCTTACATTAAGCTAAATATCTGCGTATCGAAAAAGTTCTACCAACGAAGGGCATTTAATTGCCCAAACGAGAAATTAGATTAAGGCGTTGAAATTAATTGGACGGAACGTATTATTAACCGCTGCAACATTGTTTTGCTTTTTGTGGCTGTCTTTTAATCACGAACCTGCGTTCGCAGTTTCTGACCTTTCTTATGATTTTTTCCTTGCTCCACCTGATTCCACATCCGCAGACGATAGCCTTATTTACCCTATTCGAGATAAAAAAGAATATGAGGATGAAGAGCCTCGTCAGTTCGATCTGAAAAAACCGGAAAACATCACCGAAAAGGTGACCTACAATCCGGATGACAACACGTATACCATACAGTCAATGATCGGCAATACCCCGATCGGCAATCCGAAAACAATGTCTTCCAGCGCTTATTATGCGCGGAGAGCGGAACAGGACCAAAAGAATTATTTCAGGGAGAAATCTGAAGCTACGAATTTTGTGCGTAGCAAAGGATTCAACCTCGGAGGACTGAGTATCCCTGATCCTGAGGACTGGACCAAAAATGGTTTTATTGATATTCGGCCAAGCGGATCGGCGGAAGTGATCTTCGGAGGAAACTGGAACAAGGTAGAGAACCCGAATTTCACTGCACGACAGCAACGAAACGGGCAGTTCGACTTTAAGCTTAAAATGCAGGTCAATGTTACCGGACAGATCGGTGATCGCATTAAAGTAAATACGAATTACAACACGGATGCAACGTTCGAATTTGACAACCAGATGAAGCTTAACTGGGAAGGGAAAGAGGACGACATTATTAAATCCGTTGAACTGGGTAACGTAAACCTGCCATTGACCGGTTCATTGATACAGGGTAGCCAAAGCCTTTTTGGGGCCAAGGTAAAAATGCAATTCGGTGCATTGACAGTGACAACAATTGTCACCCAGGATAAAGGTGAAACTCGTGAGACCCAGATCACAGGTGATGCACAGGTAACGCAGTTCAACATCAAGGCCAGTGATTACGACGCGAACAGACACTTTTTCCTTGCACAGTATTTTGCTGAAAACTATGATCGCTCGCTGTCAAACCTGCCGGTGGTGCAATCCAATGTAAGGATCAATTACATTGAGGTGTGGGTCATGAACAGAAGCACCAACTATAATAATACCGGTAACCTGATCGCAATGATGGACCTTGGTGAAGATCAAACGTACAGGGATTGGGGAAAGCCAGGAGCGGAACCTTTTCCTGACAACCGGTCCAACCTGCTTTATGAAACCATAAAGACCGACCCCGCTCTCGGTGATATAAACACGATCACTAGCCAGTTCAACAATGTGTACCCTCAGAAAAAAATGCAGACAGGGGTGGATTACGTGATCCTGAACAATGCGAGAAGACTGAATGAACAGGAATTCACCTACAACGAACGCTTAGGGTATATCTCTCTTAACCAGGCACTTAATTCAGACGAAGTGCTGGCGGTGTCCTACGAATATCAGTACAACGGAAGGATCTATAAAGTGGGTGAATTTGCGCGTGACAACCCTCCCACACAAAGGGATATAGGGACACTGATCGTTAAAATGCTGAAATCAACCATCATCAAAACAAATCTTCCCACCTGGGACCTGATGATGAAGAACGTTTACTCGCTCGGTGCTTTCAATATGCAAACCGAAGACTTCAGTTTCAATATTGTGTATTCCGATGATAAAGGCGCTGGGGATGTAAATTATCTGCCTGTTGAGAGCTCTGAGAAAAAACTGAAGAATAAGATACTTAATGAGGTGTTTAACCTCGACAGGATGAACCGTCTTTATGAAGCCAAACAGGACGGTCTGTTTGATATTATTGAAGGGGTGACCATCCAGACGCAAAAGGGGCGGATCATTTTCCCTGTCAGGGAACCGTTCGGTGATTTCTTGCGCGAAAAATTCACTAGTCCGGATGGTAAGTCGGCAGATTATTATGCCTTCGATGCCCTTTACGATTCTACAAAATGGGATGCTGAACAGGATGTGCAGCACGATAAATTCTTCCTTCGCGGAAGCTATAAAGGATCTTCAAGCAACCAGATACGGCTTCAATGTTTTAACGTACCCCAGGGATCTGTAACTGTAACGGCCAATGGATCCGTCCTTAATGAAGGGACTGACTACGTGGTAGATTATACCATCGGTGTTGTGACCATCGTAAATGAAGGCATCATGAGCTCAGGTGCGGTGATTAAGGCCTCCTGCGAAAGCAATTCTCTTTTCAATATCCAGCAGAAAACAAAGCTTGGGACCCGGCTGGATTATATTGTATCGGACAAACTGTTGCTGGGGGGTACTATTCTTCATTTATCAGAAAGACCTCTTACCCCGAAAACGAATATTGGTGAAGAACCATTGTTAAATACCATCTGGGGCTTCGACGGTGCTTATAATACCAAATCGCGAATGCTGACCAGGCTGGTTGACAGGATTCCGCTTATTGAAACCAAAGAAGAATCATCCGTTGCTCTTACCTGGGAGTTTGCACAAATCATACCGCATAAACCAAGAAGTATTGGAAATACGGAAAGGGGTACTTCATTCATAGATGATTTTGAAGCAGCTGAAACACCCTATGAACTTAAAGAATGGACGAGCTGGAGGATAGCGAGTATCCCACAACACCAGCCTGAATTGTTCCCTTATGCCGCTGTGAATCCTCAACTTGAAAATAACAGGAGGGCAAAACTTGCGTGGTATAGGATCGATCCGATCTACCAGAACTCTCAGAAAAGAACGCCGGAACATTTAAAGAAAGATGTCCTTCAACGCTCAAGTCATTTTACAAGAATCATTTCTCTGACAGAGGTGTATCCTGAAAAACAGCTTCCACAGGGAACTCCGCAATCTATACCTACCCTCGACCTTGCTTATTACCCTAAAGAAAGAGGGGATTATAATTTTGATGTCGACAAACTGAATGCCGATGGCAGCTTGCAAAACCCGAAAAACAGGTGGGCCGGTATTTCGAGACGGATTGAGACCACGGATTTTGAAGCCGCAAACATTGATTACATCGAAATATGGATCATGGACCCATTCCACCAGGAGCGACTGAATCCTGCCGGGACCATGAACAGCGGACAACTGTATCTGAACATCGGAAGTGTTTCTGAAGATGTGCTTCCTGACAATTCTTTTTCACAGGAACAGGGCCTCCCTACTCAGAACAACCCTGACACCGCCATCAAAACACCGTATGCCTTCGTGCCAAGAGTGCCCAGTTTACTAAGTGCCTTTGACAACAATCCTTCTGCCAGGCCTTTACAGGACGTAGGTTTGGATGGGATGAACGATGCGCAAGAACGGGAGTTCCATAGCCAGTACCTTCAGGATCTGGAAGCTAAATTTGGCAGTACCTCTAAAGCATACATCGATGCGTATAACGACCCGGCAGGAGACAATTACCTGTTTCACAGGGATCCTTCCCTGGACGGAGCTGAGGCACCTATTCTGGAACGATATAAGAGATACAATTCTACACAGGGCAATTCAACTGTGGAGCGACGAAGCGATGACCAGACACCTATGGCTGCATACGTCAGACCTGATGAAGAAGATATCAATGGCGACAGAACCCTGGACCTTACCGAAGAGTATTTTCAATACCGGATCGATCTTAGCAGGTCCGAACTAAGGGTCGGAAACGGATACATTGCGGACGAGACAAAGGTCTATGCTGAAAGAGAGGATAAAGGAGCTAAACCTGACAGTATTCGGTACTACCAGCTGAAGATACCGGTAAGGGAGTACGAGAAGCGGGTCGGGGGCATTCAGAACTTTAAATCCATTCGTTTCATGAGAATGTTCCTGACAGGATTTGATGACAGCGTGGTCGTTCGTATACTTTACATGAACATGGTTCGCGCTGACTGGCGACGCTACCCTAAAAGTCTTAAAGAACCTCCATCGATCGGGCCGCCGCCAAATCCGCTGGACCCAACAGAATTTGTGATCTCTACTGTCAATATTGAGGAAAACAGCAGCCGTAAACCCATAAGGTATGTTGAACCACCAAACATCTCAAGGGAAGTTGACCCGACTCAACCGGTGCAGGTGCTTCAAAATGAACAGTCTCTTTCCCTGCGTGTTTGTGAGCTCGAAAAAGGAGATGCCCGTGGTGCTTTCAAGGTTACTGAGCTAGATATCAGGAACTATGAAAAGATCAAAATGTATCTTCATGCCGAAGGTAAAAATGTCAAAGATGGAGATGTGTGGGCATACATTAGAATGGGTACAGACCTTGAAAACAACTATTACCAGTACGAGTTGCCATTGAGGATCACGCCAACTGGGTCTTTCGTCAAGGAGGACATCTGGCCAAGCGAAAATAATCTTGAGATCACACTTGAGGATTTCTATAACCTGAAACTTGAAAGGAACCAGATCCTAGGAAACAATACCGCACCTTATTCTAAAACACTGGACAATGGACACCGGATCAGAGTCATTGGTCTGCCTGACCTGAGTGAAGTGCGCTCTATGATGCTTGGTGTTATGAACCCTAAGGAAGGCACCGGACCTGAGTATATGTGTGCTGAAGTATGGTTTAACGAATTACGGGTATCCGGGCTCGCAAACAAAGGCGGATGGGCGGCAAATGCAAGGCTCGTTACACAACTGGCGGATTTTGCCAAAGTAAATGTATCCGCTAATTATCAGGCCATTGGTTTCGGAGGAATAGATAAGACACTTAACGAAAGAAGCCTGGAACAGACCTTCCAGTACGATATTTCGTCCAATATTGAATTAGGTAAATTCTTCCCTGTAAAATCTGGCATAACAATTCCAATGTTTATTGGATGGAACGAGAACTTCATAAACCCAAAATACTATCCGCTCAACCCGGACATACTGTACTCTGAGGCACTCAAATTTGCCCCGAATGAGGAAGAAAAAAAGAAAATTAAAGAAACCTCTCAGGATTATACCAGCAGGTACAGCCTGAACTTCCTTAATGTTAAAAAGAACAGGACCGGTAGCGGGAATCCTCACATCTGGGACATTGAAAACTTTAGTTTCTCATACTCATACCAGAATGTTTATAGAAGGAACCAGATCGTTGAGGAGAATTTCATTAAGACACACAAGGCCTCCATACAATACGGGTTTTCGTCTAAAGCAAGGGCCTGGGAGCCATTCAGGACAAAGATCAAAAGCAAGCGATTGGTGCTTATCAGGAACTTCAACCTGAACCTTGTCCCGAACAGTTTTGGGGCACGCCTGGATGTCGACCGTCATTATGCTGAGTTACAAAACAGAAGCAATGACAATTTTAACGCCATAGTGCCGCGATTTTATGATAAGTCGTTTACGATGCAGCGTTTGTATACCCTGAACTGGAACTTAACCAAGAGCCTGAAATTCGACTACAATTCAACGGCCGATGCTTGGATAGAAGAGCCTTTCGGGCCGATAGATACGGAAGAAAAGAGGGACACGATCAGAAAGAATTTATACAACCTGGGGACACTGAGGACGTTCAACCAGACAGCAAACGTAAACTACACTCTTCCACTTCGACAGACAAGGTTATTCAACTGGATAAATGTCACTGCAAGATATACCGCAAATTATGGATGGTCCACCGCGCCCCCGGCAGTTAAATCACTTGGTAACACCATTCAGAATTCGCAAACTATCAGTCTGAACTCAAATTTGAATTTCAACACGTTCTATAATCGGTTCAAGGTTTTGAGAAAGATCACGACAGATCAACCAAAACGGAAACCTACACGAACCACTAATGATGAGGATGGGGCAGATGAAGAGTCAACAGAAGAAAAAGATCAAAAGAAAAAGGAGGATGAGATAAATCCAATTGTCAAAGGTGCCGGAAGGTTCCTGCTTATGTTGAAACAGGCCTCTTTTACTGTAACACAGACCAACGGAACCACAATTCCAGGATTTATCCGCGAACCGGATATCCTTGGACAAAATTTTGGCTACAATGCTCCTGGTTTTGAGTTCATTGCTGGTTTACAGGATCCTGAGATACGGTACAATCTGGCAAGGAACGGACACCTTACCGGAGACACGTTACAGAACAATCCGTACATCGAACTTTCCAGTACTACCTATAGCGGGAAAGCAACACTTGAGCCCTTTAAAAATTTAAGGATCAATCTTGATTACGACCGACGTATTTCGCATTCAGTGTCGAGCATGTTCCGCTATGACCCTGAAACAGGTGGTTTCACTGATTTCGGCCTTCAGGAATCCGGGATGTTCAGTACTACATTCTTTGCATGGAAGACTGCATTCGATAAAGTCGATCAGGAAAATCCGACTTATCCTTCAGATGCATTTGATCGTTTTAATGAGAACAGGTTGGTTATTGCTAACCGGATACAACAACAAGAGCTTACCTCTGACGTTAACTCTAGATTTGCTGACCAGATAGGCGTCATCGATTCAACCACAGGATTCCCGATCGGGTTCAACCGTTCGCATCAGGATGTATTGTTGTACTCTTTCCTTTCAGCATACACAGGACAGGACGCTGCAAAAATAAAATTGAGCCCCTTCAGCAGTGTTCCTATCCCCTCCTGGAGAATCAACTACAATGGGCTAAAAGACCTATTTGGTCTTGATCAGATATTCACCAATATCAATATCACCCATGGTTATAATTCAACCCTTACCATGAACAGTTTTATAACAACCCTGACCTATGGTGACGATAGCCTCCAGACCGGTGAAAACCTGAGTACTGAATTCACCTTCCAGCAAGGGGTAACCATTTCTGAAAGATTCCTGCCTCTGATCGGACTGGACATTACGCTTAAAAATGGTATAACCGGAAAAATAGAGTACAAGAAAGACCGGACGCTTACCTTGAATATGATCACATTCCAGCTTATCGAACAGAGAAATACTGAGTGGGTCATTGGTGGTGGATACAGGACCAGCGGTGTCCGATTGCCACTTAAATGGAAAGGCGAAAGAATATTCCTGAAAAATGACCTGAATTTCCGTATGGACTTCTCGATCAGAGATGGAATAACGGTTTTACGACAATTTGAACTGGGAACCAATACTCCTCAGGCGGGTATGCGATCGTTATCAATACGACCTTCGATCGATTACAAGATCAATGATAAAATGAATTTCAGAGCATTCTATAACAGGAATGTGAACACCCCTAAAACGTCACAATCCTACCCTACTGCCCTGACAGACTTCGGGTTCTCCGTAAGGTATACGATACAATAGAATTAAAGAGGCCGTTTATTCGCCGGGCACTGAGAGAATTGCCTTTATCCCTGGCAACTCCTTTCCCTCGAAATACTCCAGCAAAGCACCACCGCCGGTGGAAACGTAACTTACCTGGTCAGCAAGGTGGAATTTATGGATCGCTGCAGCTGAATCACCACCTCCTATAAGTGTAAAGGCCCCTTTTTGGGTCGCTTCAGCCACGGCAAGCGCTACATCTTTTGTTCCCGCAGAAAAAGCTTCCATTTCGAAAACTCCCATCGGTCCGTTCCAAAGTACGCTTTTAGATGATCTGATGATATCCTTGTACTTTTCAGTAGCCTTTGGCCCGATATCAAGACCCATCCAGTCGGATGCTATTGCGTCACTTGATGCAATGCGGTGGTTTGCCCCAGGGGCAAATTCATCAGCAATTACGGAATCTTCAGGAATGAGCAGCTGCACACCTGACTCTTTTGCTTTTCGCATAAGTTCAAGCGTAAGCTCCAGCCGGTCTTCTTCAACAAGCGATTTGCCGATCTGCCCACCTTGTGCTTTGACGAAAGTATAAGCCATTCCTCCTCCGATCAGTATGTTGTCAGCAATCTTCATCAGGTTCTCGATAATGAGCAGCTTATCAGAGACCTTTGCTCCCCCTACTATAGCAGTAAATGGACGCTGCGGGTCATTCAGGAGCTTGTCGGCATTGTCGATCTCACTGGCCATTACATAACCAAAGTATTTATTTGATCCGAAAAACTGAGCGATAATACTGGTTGATGCATGTGCCCTGTGGGCGGTTCCAAATGCATCATTTACGTAGATATCCCCCAGCACCGAAAGCGACCTGGCAAATTCTTTGTCGCCATTCTGTTCTTCTGCATGAAAACGAAGATTCTCCAGTAAAAGGATCTCCCCATTTTTTAAAGAACCCGCCAGCTCTTCAGCTTCGTGCCCGATGCAATTGTTGCTGAAAATCACTTTTGCTCCGGTAAGGTCTGCAACACGATCAATGATATGTCGCAGCGAATACCGCAACTCAGGCCCGTTCGTAGGACGGCCAAGATGAGACATTAGAATTGCCGAACCTTCATCGTTAAGGATCTTTCTGATCGTCGGAACAGCAGCACGTATCCTGCTGTCGTCTGAAATTTCAAAATTCTCATTTAACGGGACGTTAAAATCTACCCGCACAAGAGCTTTCTTGTCCTTAAAAGAAGTGTTGTCTAATGTCTTCATCGAAACTTTCACATTATCTTAATTTTTCAAATACCGCAGGAGCATCAAAATTTTCCGCAGCCTCTCCGACCCTTTCTATTGTAACAGAAAATATTCGGTCATCCTGAACTGTTCTGTTTACCACATCCTGCCCGGAGATCACTTCGCCAAAAACCGAATGTCTGTTGTCAAGATGTGGAGTAGGGATAATCGTAATGAAAAACTGGCTGCCATTGGTATTTGGCCCGCTGTTCGCCATGGATAAAATTCCTGGTTTATTATGCTTAAGGTCTGCGTGAAACTCATCTCTGAATTTGTAACCAGGGCCACCTGTTCCATTGCCCATTGGATCACCTCCCTGGATCATAAAATCCTGTTGCCCCATACTGCGGCTGATCACCCTGTGAAATGTTAAGCCATCATAAAAAGGTGTTCCTATTGGCTTAAAATTGTTTTCCATCTTTCCCTCTGCCAAGGCAACGAAATTGGCTACGGTCAGGGGTGCTTTTTCCATAGCTAACTTAATGACTATTTCTCCCTGTGTTACTTTAAAGCGAGCGAATAGCCCTTCGCCGCTTTCCTGATTTTCTTCAACTGACATATTTGTGTTTTGTATTTCTGTTTTTACTTCTGGTTGAGATTCTGAAACTGATGATTGTTCGCTTGTTTCTTTTTCTGCGCTACCGCAAGCTGCGAAAAAGATCATCAATGACACTATTTTAATGCTGGTCTTGTTCATTGTTCTGTTTGTTGATTTTGGGACTGCAAAATTAGTGGAATTTTAAATGAGAAATTGGCTCCTGTAAAATAGAATGGTTTGAAATTTCAAAAGTGATTTGTATTATCGGGCACACTTCCGACATGCACGCTCATTTGAAAAAACTGATTGCCAGAGGCGAAGATGAAACGCTGGATTATAAACAAGAGATCTCAAGCGCTTCCAAAATAGCAAAGTCAATGTCGTCTTTTGCTAATCATAAAGGAGGCATTCTTCTGGTCGGGGTTAGGGATAACGGGACGATCGCAGGCATACGCAGCGATGAAGAAAAATATATGCTCGACCTCGCTGCACATTTCTATTGCAGTCCGGAAATTGACATCAATATTAAAGAATGGACCGTAGGCGGTAAAAAGATCCTTGAATGCATTGTCCCAAAAGGAACTCACACCCCGTATTATTCCAAAGATGAAAACGGGAAATGGTGGGCCTATGTACGGGTAAAGGATCAAACCCTCCTTGCTTCTAAGATTGTACTTGACGTGCTGAAACGGCAATCAGATGAGCGGCCACGATTGATTGAATACGGGGAAAAAGAACAAGGATTGCTGCGATACCTCAATGAGAATGATAAAATCACCCTTTCTCAATTTCAAAAACTGGTAAATATCTCGCGAAGAAGGGCCAGCAGAATACTTGTCGAAATGATCAGCGCAGGGGTTATCCGGAACCATACCCACGAAAAACAGGAATTCTTTACCCTCTCGGAGATGCCGGAATAAAGAATTACCGTGGGAGTGTCACTTCCTGGACATAATTCTTACTCATATTTCATAACTTCATCTACCTTTGCACTATGAAAGCAGGAGTTGTAATCTTTCCGGGTTCTAATTGCGACCAGGACCTGATAAATGTCCTTAAAGTTGTCAGTGGCAACGAAGTAGTTGAACTTTGGCATAAAGACACTGACCTTAAAGGGTGTGACCATATTTTCTTACCGGGTGGTTTTTCATATGGCGATTATCTGAGAAGCGGAGCCATAGCTAAACTTTCACCGATCATGGAAAGTGTGATCGAACATGCGAACAATGGCGGGTTTGTAATGGGAATTTGTAACGGATTCCAGATACTTTGCGAGACCGGGCTTCTTCCTGGGGCATTGCTTCGCAACAGAGATCAACTTTTTATTTGTGATAATGTCTATCTGAAATGCGAGAACACGAAATCTCAGATCACAAATCTGCTCTCTGAAGACAAGGCCATTAAAATCCCAATTGCACACGCTGAAGGTCGATATTACTGTGACAATGAAACACTTCAGGAATTGAAGTCTAATGATCAGATCCTGTTCAGTTATGCAAATGAGAAAAATGAAGTTTCAGAGGAAACCAATCCAAACGGTTCACTTGAGAATATCGCAGGGATCATGAACAAAGGTGGAAATGTTTTTGGGATGATGCCACATCCTGAAAGAGCAGCTTCCGAAGAACTTCTTAACCTTGACGGCTTGTCAGTTTTTGAATCGATCCTGAAATCAGACAAAATACTAGCTACCCATAAGGTAGTCAGTTAAATACGAATACTTTTCTGTTAGTTTTCCTTTTTTTAAGATGGTGGCATTGGCCAGAATGCCTTGTTGATCATTCTTGAAAAGCGGAAGCACATGTTTCAGCAGATCCGTTCCGAATTCCTCTGAAGAGGACGCCGGTAGCTCTGCAGGAAGTGTAGATACCGCCATGACATCGATGGTGTCCGGCAAATAAGGAAGTGTCACTTTCTGATGTACTCTATCCCATCCATAGGTTGGGTCGGCGATGGTGGTCGCTTTCATTGTAACTGGCACTGATCCTTCTACATCACACGTAATATCTGCGATAACTTTGATCCGGAAATCTGCCGACCTCGTATTTTCTTTGGTAAACAATGCGGCCATGTCATTTTCCCAGTAGAACCCATTTATAAGGATGTCAATATCGGCTAGATGCTTACTGAAAATCCCCTCGTAGGCATTGTGATTCGCATAGAAATGCTTTGTGTCCCAAGGCGATCCGTCCTTTCTTTGGTATATGTCCCTGTTACTAAATACTGCATAAACCGGTTCATTGTAAGGCTTGCTTAGTTCGTTGGGTTGAACCTGTCTTATGTTCATGTAACGTAAAATGTCAATAGCCCCACCACTAACACGCCCTTCTCCTGTCAGTGCTATCTTTATCGGAGGGAGGATGACCTCTTTCAATTGACTCAGTAATTCCTCATGATGCTCACATTTGTAGGCTGGTTTTAGATCAAAGGTTCCCATTTTTCGGCCCCATGTTAAAAATGCATTGTAAGCACCGACTATTCCCGCCCATCGTCCGAAACCAAGAATTCTGCCTCCTTCCGGCCACACAAGACATTCGTAATCGATAAGCGTGATACCATTTGCTGCCATTGCTCTAAGCATTTTCTGGTTGTACGGTTGTTTTTTGATCGTGTGGGAGAAAAACATATAGGTTTTGTCCGGGATAAGATATTCTTCGGGAACCTCTTTGATCCCTAAAAGGACGTCGCATTCGGTGCATTCATCAACTGCTGTTATTCCGAGCGATGTATAGGCTTCGTCGACAATACATCTCTCCTCTGATCTTTCAATCAATACTTTAAAATCCGGAAATTCGTCCATCAGTGCCCGGGCTTGTGCAGGCACAAGAGCCACCCTTCTGTCAGCGGGCTTTTTACGTTCTTTTATTAGACAAAATTTCATAATGCAATTTTAATTCTTTGCTTACTATCTGTTAATTCAACCGGCCCTATCTACTTGACCAGACCCAATATCTTTTCAAAGATATCCGTGTTGTTGTATATCCCTGCAAATCGCTCTGCTCCCGGACCAAAAGCCATCACCGGGACCAGTGAAGCAGAATGGCCCGTCGTAGAAAAAGTTGCTACAATGTTATCATGACTGCTGTATGAAGTGTCCTTTTCATTTGCGCCAAGGGTAAACCCCCCAGCTTCGTGATCAGAAGTAACGACCACTACGGTATTCCCATCTTTTTCCGCAAAATCCAATGCCGCCTCAACAACTTTTTCAAAGTCGAGCATCTCACTAATTAAATAATCTGCATCGTTATCATGCCCTCCCCAATCGATCTGAGATCCCTCGATCATCAGAAAAAAGCTTCTTTCCGCCTTCTGAAAATAACTGATCGCCGCCTCAAAGGCAGATGTACTGAAATCACCTCTCCCTTCTGATACTTTAGGAACAGTATTCTTTTCCGTAAGAAAGATCAGCCTGTCAGTTGGCCTGATGTCATCCGGCACCTTTATTTGTGATGTATCAACAATAAATCCTTTATCCCTTAAACTGTCGAGATAATTCGCTGTTTCCTGAATAAAATAGCCATATCCTGCAGCAGCGATAAAATGAATTGGCGATCTGTGTAATTGAGATGCCAGGATAAGTTCGTTGTTCCTGTCAGGGTAGTGGGCGAAAAAAGCGGCAGGAGTTGCATGTGTGATCTGGCATGTTGCAATGAGACCTGAAAGATATCCTTTCGCAAATAACAGTTCGGGTATATTAGCCAGAGGAACAGAATCCGGGCCTACTCCTATTGCTCCATTAAAGGTTCTTTTACCCGTTGAGAATGCGGTTGCACCTGCACCTGAGTCGGTGATCTTGTGGCTTGAAGATGAGGTGTTTATCAGTCCTATATGGGTAAATCTTTCAAACGATGGTTCCTCTTTTTCTCCAAAGTAATAAATGGCACTAAGCTGTGATAAACCCATGCCATCCCCGATAAGCAAAATAATGTTTGGGGCTTTATACTCTTTCTGAACGGTGGCACTGTCATCCTTCTCTGAACGCTGGTGTGAGCAGGAGAATAGCAGAAACAGGCCTGCCAGCGTAAGGATGATTTTGGAACTCTGATTTCGTTGTTTCATGTTGCTAAGAATCATTTGAGCCGTTTAATGAATCCTCATAGAAATTGACCAGACGCGCATCTATCATAATGTCATCAGCATAAATAGGTTTTTTTAAGAAGATCCCGTTGAGCGTGCGGCACCTGCTTAATGCAGTATACGCCTGTCCGTTCACAAAAGCACCACGCCCCAGATCGATCACTACCTTGTCAAATGTGAGTCCCTGGCTTTTATGAATAGTTATTGCCCACGCGAGTTTTACCGGAAACTGGGTAAATGTTCCGATCGATTCTGTTATTATTTGTCCTTTTTCCCGGTCATAACTATAACGGACATTTTCCCAGACCTCCCGACCCAGTTTAACTTCTTTCCCTGACTCTAATTTCACGGTTAGTTTTTCATCCGCTATATCGATCACTTTTGCTATGGTACCGTTAACCCATCTTCCGTTGGGGTCATTTTTAATGATTATGATCTGCGCTTCCTTTTTAATGGCGAGAAGTCCGGGTGCCGGAAACCGGTTTCTATCGAATTCACCTTCTATCTCAGCATGGAAGTGAACTGTTTCATCATTGATCTTTGACAACATTCGCATGTTCTCATTATCCGCAATGGAATTCGTGGTGGTAAGATGGATCCGGAATGTGTTATCCGCTTCCAGATCTTCCTTAACACGTTCATTGAGTTGATCCAACAATGCATCATTTACCTCCCCAAGTCTTAATTTATCAAGCATGTTAATGAACTTTTGGTCACTTTCCTGCCGGTGTACCTTGGTGAACTCAAAATGTGAAGGGGCAAGTCGCTGGTATGCCGGTGAATCAAAAAAGTACTGGCTTTTATATACATCATTGAACACATTGCGTATAACCGGATTGTCCTCATTCAAAACCGGTGGCAACTGGAAAAGATCTCCGACCAGTATCATCTGCTTCCCGCCAAATGGCCTGCCCGCATCGCCTCCGTTCTTTCTTAGGGAGTAATCCATGGCCTCAAGAATATCTGACCGAAGCATCGATACCTCGTCGATGAGGATCATTTCGGCATTGTCGAGCAATCGTCTTTTCTGACTTCCTCGTCTGAATATTTTTATTTCATGATCTCCCGGAAGCAGCGGTTTAAAAGGAAACTGGAATATCGAGTGAATGGTTTGCCCTTTTACATTGATCGCTGCAATTCCTGTAAAGGCAAGAACAAGTAATTTCTTTTTTGAATTCTGAACCAGGTAATGGATAAAAGTTGACTTGCCTGTCCCGGCCCTACCCGTAATAAAGAAGCTTTTATTCGTGCTCTCGATCTCGTTGAAAAGATCGTTAACAACCGGATCATCACCGTAACCTTTCGGAAGGGTCTGGATCGTGTGTTTTTCTATATCCGCCATTTATCTCAGCGCCAAATGTACAATCATGATGTTATTAAATTCATTCAATGGCTATTTAAAGCCTCATTGTTTTAGTCTTGAGCTGTAAACTTTAATCACTAGCATCATATATTGATCATAATTGGTTCCTTTCTGGAAGTAATCCCTCATTTGAATAAACAACAATTATCTTTGCTAAAGCGTTTATATTCTTGCCCGATCCTATGAAATACAGCATATTCCTTTTCATTTTTCTGTTGCCGTTTACCGGTTTAGCTCAGAACACTGATGAAGAGCTTGCTGCTCAGTATTACAGCAACGGGGAATATGATAAAGCGGTTGTTCTATATAAAAAACTTTTTAAGAGGGATCCGTCATCCATCTACATTTACCAGAACTACCTTTCGTCATTACTCTATCTGGAAGATTATACCGAAGCTGAAAAATTGCTGGAAAAACAGATACGGAGGTACCCTGACAACTACACCTTTTCTGTTGATCTGGGGCATGTGTACAGTTTACAGGGAAATGAGAAAAAAGCATCTGACCTGTATGATGATAATATTAAAAAGGTCCAGCCTTCCTCAGGCAGGGTAGAAGCGCTTGCTTCTGCGTTCATGAAATACGGCCTGTCCGAGCATGCTATAAGAACTTACATGCAAGGTCGGAAGATCATGCATTCGGATGCCTGGTTCGCGGAAGAGTTGGTCGACTTATATTACCTGAGGGGAGAAGAGCAAAAAGTAGTTAACGAATGCCTGAATCTGCTCAATCTAAATGCGATGAACCTCCCGCTTGTGAAATCATCGCTCATCAGGCTACTTGATTCCGGCAAGGAGATAGAATACCTGCAGGAAAGAACATTAAATTATGTTCAGCGATACCCTAATAATCCGGCTTTCGATGATCTGCTGATGTGGCTTTACATGCAGCAAAAAAAGTTCAATGCCGCTTACAGGCAATCTGTTGCCATGGACAAAAGAGAAAGAGGTGAAGGATTCAGGTTGGTCGATCTTGCAAAAACATGTATTGAGAATGAGTCCTACGATGTTGCCGTGAAATGTTATGAGTACATCATAGCGTTGGGCAATGAGAGTCGTTATTATATGGCAGGTAAATTAGGGTTACTGGAAGCATCGTACCTTCAGGTGACCAGGATCGGTAAATATACCCGTCAGGACCTGGTAACAATGGAGAATAATTTCCTGGATTTTCTTAGCACATTTGGCAAGAACTGGAACACAGGAAGCGCCATGTACCAGTTATCAGATATTTATGTTTTCTATCTGCACGACCTTGGTAAAGGAATTGAATTACTAGAAGAACTGGTAAGCGTTCCAAGGCTTCAGCCAAAATTCGCTGGAAATGTAAAACTGGCACTGGGTGATGCATACCTTATGGATGGCCGAGAATGGGATGCCGCACTTTTGTATGGTCAGGTAGATAAGGATTTCAAAGAGGAGCCTCTGGGTCAGAGTGCCAAGTATAAGAATGCCCTGTTGTCTTTTTACAAAGGTGATTTTGATTGGTCCAAGGACCAGCTCGACGTGCTTAAAACCGCAACATCACAACTTATTTCAAACGATGCATTAGAGCTTAGTCTGCTTATTCAGGACAACCTTGGTCTGGATTCGAATTATGATGCTATGACAGAATTTGCAAAGATCAAACTGTTGCTTTTCCAGAATCGCCTTGATGAATGCACTAAACTATTGCAACTGCTACCAATAAAATATCCTAACCATACGCTTGAAGACGATATCTATTTCACTAGGGCACAGGTCGCTGAAAAACAGCTGAACTGGAAGCTTGCCATTGAAAATTACCAGGTTGTCGTCGATCTGTATGGACGTGATATCCTTGCCGATAATGCACTATATAATATTGCAAACATCTATCAGTACAGATTTCAGGACCACCAAAAAGCAATGGAGACCTGGGAAAAGATAATACTGGACTATCCGGGCAGTCTCTATGTTGTAGAAGCAAGAAGCAAGTACAGAAAACTGAAAGAGGAGCTTGGTTCATAGCTAATAAAACAGTGGAACCTTCTTTACAGGGAACCATAATTTTCTACCCAAACCTTTAAATTTGAGCCATGATCATATATAACGTAACATGCCATGTAGATAATGAGATAGTGGAGGAATGGATAGAATGGATGCGAACCGTGCACCTTCCCGAGGTAATGAACACAGGAAAATTCCTTTCTTATGAATTTTTAAAAGTTCAAAAACATGACCTCTCGGACGAGGGAGAAAGTTTTGCGATTATGTACAGGAGCCAATCAATTGAGGACTACAATAATTACGTTGAGAATTATGCTCCTGCACTTAAACAAAAAACAATGAAAAAATATGGGGACCGGGTAATGGCGTTTCGAACCATCCTTGAATCATTGTAACACTCTGATCGCTATTTGCGGTGCATTCTTACCATAAAACGTTCTTCTTTGTTTTCCATTTTTTCCAGATCACATAAGTGACGCCGAGCAATATAAGAGCTATAAGTTGTGAGTGCGACAGTATTCCCTCTATCACATATCCTCTTTCCTCATCTCCGCGATAGATCTCATTGATGGAGCGACCCACTGCATACATTGCAATGTAGATCAGGAACAACTGGCCCTGGAATTTCTTTTTTTTTCTTAGTAAAAGGACGGTTGTCAGAATGATCAGGTTGATGCCAATATCAAAAAGTTGCGTTGGGTACAATGGGGTATGTAGAGGTACGGCCTTACTCAATGGATGATTGAATGTAACACCTAAAATATTATGGCAAACGCGACCGTGACAACAACCTGCCAAAAAACAACCAACTCTGCCAAAGCTATGTATGACTGGGCCGATGATGGCTATCTCATCAAGAAAAGGGCGAACCGGAACTGCCTTCTTTCTGAGCCACCATATCATCGTTGGAACGGCAAAAAGCAGAGAACCATAGAAAACGAATCCGGCACCTGAACTTCGCAGCATCTCCCCTGGATTTCCAAAGAATCGCTCCGGGTCTTCAAGGAAGAAAAAAAACTTACCACCAATAAATGAAGCAGCTATGATCCAGATAAAAAAAGAAGACAGTGAATCGTCATCCAGATCAAATTTCCTGGTCAATTTTCTGGCAATTAAAAACGATACGATGATACCAATAGCGATCATCACGCCGTATGAATAAACATTTATAAACTCAGGAAATCCGGATGGCAAAAAATCCGGTGTGCGGAAACGAAGTAACCTGGGAAACATAGCATGCAAAATACCATTTGATCTGGAATATTACTACACAAGATCAGACGAAGTGTACTTCCTTCCCTTCCATTTTGATCTAATCGGAAGAAAGTAGAATATCGCCGTCAATGCAGTACTCAGCACCACAAAAAATTCATAAATAATGAAATGTACGATCCTGAACTGTGGTACACCCGCGAGAATTGTAAGTCTGCTGATGAATATGGTCTGGATTGCCATTTTTAGTCCCCATACTATCATCGCCTGCTTTGGAGAATAAATAAAAAGGACCGCTATTGCCGGAATGAACAGCCCGTATAAAACGATCATGATCTTCCAGTTTAGCGGCAGCTCACGTGCACCAATGAGCCAACGTTTCCTTTGGTGCAGCATTTCCCGGGGATCGCTAAGATACCAGGCAAGCCCCAGGGTTTCCTTTGTTAAAATAGTATTCCAGCCCCAGCCATTTCCTGTCACATTGCGAAACAAAGTATAATCTTCTGTGATGGAGAATTCCATTTCTTCATAACCACCAGTCTCTTTATAGGCAGATGCCCGTACTGCCATATTGTTCCCAACGGAAGTACAGGAAACACCCCCATTGGCAAATGCTTTGATGTAACCCATAAAATGAATCCAGTCGATGGATTGCATGGTTGCAAACAATGATCCCCTGGCACACATCGTTGTTCCGGAAACAATTCCTGTCGTCTCTTTGAATCCTTTCAAAAGCCCTTTGATCCACCCATTCGGGAGTTGTACGTCAACATCTGTAATAAAAAAGAATTCACCGGTTGCCAGGCGAGCTAGATGGGCCAGAACATTCCCTTTTCCACGTGCTCTCCCCAGATTTTCAGTGACCTGTATCAATGAGAAATTTTTCTTACCGGCTATGTATTCCCTCACCAACTCGTTTGTCCTGTCCGACGAATTATCATCTCCTATAAGTACCTGTAATTTATCTGGAGGATAATCCAGATCCGCGATGGAATCAAGACTGCGGATAATCAGCGCCTCTTCATTTCTGGCAGCGAGCAGAAGGGACACCTTGGGAAAGTTATTTTCGTCCAGCTTTATTAGTGACGGAGATGAATTTATCATTATCAGACTGTATACCTGAATACAGAAGAAAATGATCAGGATCAGACCTGCTATGTAAATGAGTATGTTCATTCCAACAATCCGGTTTGATACCCTTCCTTATGAAGATACGCGAGATATTCAGGTAAAACAGATTTCAGATTGGCCCTTGATTTAATGCTGTCATGAAAAACCACAATTGACCCTTTCCTTGTATACCTTTTAAGCTTCCACAAACTTCTCTTCGGTTTAAACGTCTTTTTAAAATCCCATGACAACAGGGTCCACATAATAATTTTGTACTTCCCTTTGAGGATTCTTCGCTGTGCTCCGGTAATCCTTCCGTAAGGCGGTCTGAATATCCTGCCCGGAACCAGATCGCTGCACTTATCAATTTCATTCATGTAATCCTGAACGGGGGTGCGCCAGCCATTTACATGATAAAAGGTGTGATTTCCTACGCCATGGCCCCTTGAAAGTATCTCATTGAAGGTGTCAGGATATTTGCGGACATTATCGCCGATGCAAAAGAACGTTGCTTTAAACCCGTATTTCTCCAGTTCATCCATTACATATGTGGTAACCTCAGGATTTGGACCATCATCAAAGGTCAGATAGACCTCTTTCTTACTGGTATTGATTTGCCACACCAGCTTCGGAAAGGCCACTCTGAATAAATATGGTGTCTTGTAAAACAACAATTGTCTCTGCTCTTGCAAATATCCGTTTATCTGTCGATAACGGGAAAGTTGTCTGAATAATTAAAATTTTGGTCGAAACGGACCCCAGGACTTCATATTTACCTTTAGATTTGACCTCATGAAAAGATCTTCTGTAGTTTTCATCGTTTCAGCGGTTTTATTACTTCTGAATATTAAGACGGTTCAGGCGCAGGACAAATGGAGCCTGGAACGCTGTATTGGATATGCAAAAGAAAATAATCTGAGCATGATCCAGGGGGAGATGTCGATCGAACTTCAACAGATTGACCTGAACCAACAAAGGATGAATCGTTATCCGACGTTGAATGGAAATGCTACTCATGCCTATAATCTTGGGCGAAGCATCGACCCTTTTACCAATCAATTCGAAAATCAATCCATTCAGTCCAATTCCTTCGGCTTGAGCTCAGGAGTGAATTTATTCAGCGGGTTCCGAATCAAGCACAACATTAACCAAAGTCAAAGCCTGCTGAAAGAACGCAAACTGGACAAAATGGTGCTTGAAAACAATATCAGCCTTCAGATCGCTGATCTGTATCTCCAAACACTATTCAACATGGAGCAATTAAGGATCGCTGAATTACAAAAAGAGACAACAGAAGCGCAACTGGAAAGATCAAGAAATTTGTTTAAGGCAGGCAAAACAGATAAGAGTGATGTCCTTAACCAGGAATCTCAACTGTCAATGGACGTTTATAACATTACCGTTGCAAAGAACAACATCAATCTATCTCAACTTGCCCTGAAACAACTGCTGCAACTGGACCCTTTCACACCATTTGAAATAGAAGTACCCGAAATAAGTGGCGATGATTTTATCAGTTCATATATGCTTGATCAGGTAATAGATTCTGCGATAAAAACTTTCCCAGAGATCAGGAAAGCTGAGCAGGCATTAGTGTCAGCTGAGATAGGAACAAAAGTAGCAGGAGCTGACCGTTATCCCAGTTTGCGATTGTTTGCCAATGTGAATACCTTGTATACCCAATCAAACAAAGAGGCTTATGACGCAACTGTAACTTCAGTACCGATTGGATACGTTGACGGCACAAATGAGGACGTTCTCTCACAGATCACCACGTATAAAACCAGAACTACCGCATTTAATCAGCAGCTTAGCGATAACTTCGGCCAATCATTCGGCATTTCTTTATCTGTTCCTATTTTCAACAATTATCAGGTAAATAATCGCATCTCGACCACCAAAATAAATTACGATATAAGATCAGTTGAACTGGCTCAAGCAAAGAACCAGTTGATCAATGACGTCACCAGTGCGTACACAACTTATGTCGCTGCAATTGACCAGTTCAGGGCTGCTCAAACAAACTACACATCTCAATCAGAAAGCTATGAACTAAATGCCAGAAGATATGAGGCCGGATTAATTACTTCAGCAGAAATACTGCTGTTCAGGAACAACCTGAATGCTGCTGCCAGTAACTTGAATACTGCAAAATATCAACTTGTATTCAGCAAGACACAATTGGATTTCTATCTGGGAAGAGCATTGAACATATGATGGTAAGTTACGGGTGTTCTTATACTGATGTTTTAATGATAACAGCGAACAGCGCTGACAATTTTAGGGTATTAGTGCAATTTTGATAACCAACAATTTATATTCGCACTGTGAATAAGACCATTTCGGTGATCGGAGGAGGTAGTTGGGGAACAGCCCTTGTTAAAGTGCTTGCCGAAAACATTTCTGATCAAAAGATTCTATGGTGGGTCCGAAAAGAAGAGACAGCAGTCCACATTAGAAATTACAAACACAACCCAAATTACCTGAGTTCTGTTGAGATCCATCCTGACCAGGTACTGGTTAGCACAGATCTGCAGAAAGTGGTCGATGAAAGTGACGTTCTTGTTCTTGCAATTCCATCGGCTTTCCTCAAATCAACAATTGACAGCATTGACATTAAAAGTCTTGCTAACAAAAAGATAGTTTCCGCTATAAAGGGGCTGGTGCCTGAAACTTGTCAGATCGTTGGAGAATTTGCGCGTGATTACCTAAATATTCCGGCCACCAATATTGCAGTTATTGCCGGGCCGAGCCATGCTGAAGAAATTTCCCTTGAAAAACTCAGTTACCTGACCATCGCATCTGAAGGTGAAGATTTTGCATCGGAAATTGCCGAAATGATCTCCTGCAGGTATGTACGTACCTCTACTTCTGACGACATATACGGCACTGAATATGCTGCTGTTCTAAAGAACATCTATGCTGTTGCGTCTGGGATCGCACATGGGATAGGATATGGAGATAACTTTCAGGCCGTACTTTTATCCAACGCCATTACCGAGATAAAAAGATTCATTGCAACAGTGCACCCAATTGACAGAGACACAGATGGGTCTGCTTACCTTGGAGACCTTCTTGTTACCTGTTATTCACAGTTTAGCAGGAACAGAACTTTTGGCAGCATGCTTGGAAAAGGCTATTCTGTAAAATCTGCACAAATGGAAATGAACATGATAGCGGAAGGTTTCTACGCGACAAAATCTATCTATGATCTAAACAAGAAATACCACGTAGAAATGCCGCTTCATAATTTCGTTTATGATGTAATTTACCGGCAAATAAAACCACGTGACGCGATCAAGGTATTAATTCCGCAGCTGTCTTAGGTGATCTTGTCATCACTTTGGCCCCGCCTTTCTATCATTTAACATCGCACTGTTATAACATGACCGGCAAAGCGCCTGGTAAAGATTCCGCTCCCCTATTTCGACGATCTTATCATTTTGCGCCAGTTTGAAGGTGTATGTAGCCTTGGCTCCGCACCTGTGGCAAATGGCATGGAGTTTGGTAATATGTTCTGCCCTGGCTAAAAGTTCTGGCAATGAACCGAACGGCCGTGCCATAAAATCCATATCCAGTCCTGCGATCAGTACTCTTACTTGGTGATCGGCTAGTGCGTTCACCACACCCACTAGTTCAGGCCCAAAGAACTGGGCTTCATCTACCGCTACTATGTTTTGATCCTGATAATGATCCCATATCAAGCCAGGACGTTCAATGGGAATGGCAAGTATATTGTTGCCATTATGTGAAGTGATCTTCTCCTCGTGGTAACGGTTATCTATTGCCGGCTTAAAGGTTGCTACAGATAGTCCGTTAGTCATTGCTTCTTTCACTCGTCTTATCAGCTCCTCAGTTTTTCCTGAAAACATTGGTCCTGAGATCACTTCGATCCACCCGTTGTCCTTCTTAGGTTCAATAAACATTTCCCCGTGAATAAATCAAAAGGTCCAAGATAACATTATTCCTAACTTTGTGCGACCTTCGAAACAATGGATCGGGAAAAAACACACAGGAAAATTGATGAACTGGCAACACTGATAAGCGTTAACAATAATCGCATGTTGCTGCATGAAGAGCGGATACCTCAACTGGATATCGATCTTTTACGTAAAAACGCAATCGAACTTTACGAGGCGATTAACATTTTACATATCCAAAACTTAAAAGATAAAAGATCTGCAGCTCTTTTGGAAGAAGCTTCAGTTGTTGAACCAGAAAATGAAGTACCTGTAGCTGAACAAAAAGAAGTTCCGATTGAACCGATCGAGAAAATAAAAGAACCGGTTCAGGACCATGGTACCGAAACTCATCCTGAAAAAGAGACCAAATCTGAAAATGAACCAGTCGTTGAAAAGTCTCATCCCAAGACAACCGTTGAAAAGGCAAAGAAACCAGAGAAGGCTGAAAGTTCTGATAAACAGCATTTGTACGAAAAACTAACCCGAAGCAGCATCGAAAGCATCAAGAAGTCGATCTCAATCAGTAAACGATATGAAGTTCAGGCTGCCCTTTTTAAAAATGATCCGGATGCATACAATGAAGCAATTAACAGATTAGATAGCTGCGAGACTGCCAAAGAAGCGCTGAATTATTTGAACTCTGAGCTTAAATCCAGCTACGAGTGGGATGACGAAGATCCGCTGGTTGAAGAATTATATATGCTTGTCGAAAGAAGATACGCGTAACTTCGCCCTGAACAAACCATTTACTTTCCATGAGTCCTTGGAGAAGAGAACCCTTCTTCCGGATATGTATTCCTTTTGCACTCGGAATATTCTATTCTGAAAGGTGGCCTTCTGGTCATTCATTGCTGTTATTGTCGGTTTTTCTTTTACTTCTTGGCCTTTCACTGATCATCCGGCGAAGGTTTATTTATTTCAGGCTTTACCTGCTCAACGGAATTCTTGCTGGTGTCGTTCTTTTTCTGACGGGAAGTTTTGTCCATGGTCTTGACAAGGCCGGGCTTGATCAGCTTGAACCGGATAAAGATTGCTTTTATATCGGGCTCGTGAAGGACGTCCTGCATCATCATTCGTGGGGGGATGTCGATCTGATACAATGGCAATACTTTGATGAAAATGAAATAAAAGACAGCAAAACAGTCCATTACCGATCATTTTATTCTTCGACGACTATTACCGGGAAAGAAAATTTGCCAAAACCAGGTGATCATATCGTTGCTAAAGTTAAATGGCAGTTGCCAGAAAAGGCTCGTTTTCAGGGTGACTTTGGAGAATATGAATATTTAAGGGGAAAAGGTCTCTACATAAAATCGTATCTCAACGGACATTCATGGAAAAGAATAAGAACACAAGATCCTGCGAATAAGACTGGCTATAATCTTTTGCTGAAGAAAACACGTTCCTCTATCCAACTTACGCTTTCAAAATATTTAACGGATAGCGATAGTGTCCATGTGGGAATAATGAAAGCGTTACTCCTTGGCGACAGAACAATGGTCCCGAAGATCTTAAACAATAAACTGGCAGGCATTGGGGTCATTCATGTTCTGGCAGTTTCAGGATTACATGTGGGGATCGTCTTCTGGATACTTAATGGGCTGTTTGGTCTTATGTTTCATGGATGGATCAGACGACGGGTCGTACCCTTGATGCTTATTATTTGTATTGCCGGTTATACTTTACTAACAGGGGCATCTCCTTCAGTGATCAGAGCTTCTATAATGATCTCGGTATTTATTCTGGCGAAACTTTTCGGAATAAAAGGTCGTCCGATAAACATTGTCCTGTTCACAGGATCTGTGATACTGATATTCAAGCCCTTCCTTCTTTTCAATCTTGGATTCCAACTTTCGTTCCTTGCTGTCCTGGGCATTATATGGATCTATCCTCTGCTAAAATCCTGGTATCGCCCGAGATCCTTTTCGCTGCAAAAACTAATAGACCTTATTTATGTTTCGCTGTCTGCACAGCTGGCTACATCACCACTGACCATCGCACGATTTCAGATCTTTCCGCTATATTTTCTGGTATCTAACTTAATAATAGCGCCTTTGTTTATCCTTTCCCTCTATTGCGGTATTCTCCTGACAGTATTTAGTTTAACCGGCATTGAAGCTGCGGCTGTTGTTACGGGAAAGATCATTTCAGTCTTGCTCACTGTTTCTTTGTCGGGTGTAGAATTAATTTACAAATTACCTTTCAGCACACTTTCCGGTCTATACGTAGCGGATTGGCAGATCATTGTGATAATTGCAATTACCGGAAGCATTATTGCCTGGGGAAGATTTAACTCCCGATCCTCTTTAAGGATATCATTACTTTGTCTCTTCCTGGTGTTAATAATTCAGATATTCAAAGTGTATCAAATTTCGTCCACTTCAGAGATCATTAAATTAAAGGACAAAAGGAACGAGGTCATTTTACTGAGGGCCGGCAGAAATGCCATTGTAATTGAAGTAACCGATCTATCAGAATCGCTTTCTCGTCTCACAGATGAATATTGCATGTCTCATTTCATTACATCAGTATCCTGCATAAAACCCAATCAATCGTTCATTACCGCGAATGAGTCGATCAAAGAACATCTGGACGTTGCGTTTGTCAACAAACCTG
This sequence comes from Bacteroidetes bacterium UBA6491, assembly GCA_002436505.1. GTDB lineage: Bacteria > Bacteroidota > Bacteroidia > NS11-12g > UBA9320 > UBA6491. The sequence continues at coordinate 29,109 of DJML01000085.1, forward strand.
TTGTACTGAATGTATTCAATCCGGAACTAACATTAAGCATTGATTCAAACAAAACCTCGGTTCTTTACATCCCATCAAAATACCTTCATCACATAGGGAAAGCCAAATTAAAAGACGTTCAGGCTGTACTTGTAGCACCCATACACACAATTAACAGGAAGGAGGTAATTATCGAACAGTTAAATTCAACTGGATTCAGAGGAAAATTACAATTCACCAAATAGGGATTGTAGGGTGATCCCTTTAAAAGTTCTAGTTGATGAAACGATCAAAAATGAGGCCGATAAACAAATTTTGATATCGCAAATGTTGTCAGATTAGCAATGTCATGTTTGTGTCAGAACATCTCATTTATTTTAATTTATCGTAATATTTAGGTCATGCCTTTAAGTTCTGATCTGGATAGAAATATACAGCCCTCGATATGCCTTGCTCAGTAAGCACCCTGAAATATACAAAATTCTTACAGTAATTCTTATTCACCTGATTTACATTGATTTACATGTTAACTTGCATGGCACATAAGATAATATCCCGATAAGATATTCAGGAAATATGATCTGAATCATCCTCTTTTTTCATGGTAAAATTGGCCCATTTTTCACGTATTGTAATCATCTTATGATGTTAAAATGTAGTTGTCCCTTGATTATTTGTTACATTATAACATATATTTGATGTTCATTAGCATGGCCCTATTCGGCCGAAGCAGTTATTAAAAACAGTAAAATAGAAGTATGAAAACACTCTACAAGACAAATTGGCTTTCTTTTCTTAAGTCTTATTTTGTACTTGTTGCGGCGGTTCTTTTCACTTCGTCATCATTTGCAGCTCTCTCAGGATCGAGCTATGTGATAGACAAAGGAGGAACGGCTTCTGCGACAGTTTACAAAACATTCAATGATTTTATCAATGACCTTGAGTCCGGTTCTCGTTCCGATGGCGGAACAGCGAACGGACCTGGTATCTCAGGAGCAGTAACGGTTACCGTTGCCGCTAATTCAGGACCTTACACTGAGCAGCTCAACATCTCAGCGATTACAGGTGCGTCTTCAACCAACACTATCACAATCGATGGTAATGGTGAGACTATCCAGTACAGTGCATCTTCCTCTTCATCATCGTACACGATACGATTGACAGGTGCTGACTATTTCATTTTTGACAACCTTGTGGTTCGTGCATTGGGTTCAAGTTATGGACGTTGTTTCCACCTGATGAGCAATGCGGACAACAACGTGATCCAGAACTGTGCACTTGAGATGCCGAACATGGGATCCAGCAGTAATTACAATGGTTACATTATGCTGACCAATAGTTCCACATCGCCTACTTCAAGTCTTGGCGAGCCTGGAGAAAACAACGTGATCAAGAACAACACTACAAATGCTGGTACCAGCAGAGGACCTTATTATGGTATGGGTGCTTTTAACAGCAGCTCTACAAGTGTGGTTCAGAAAAACACCTGGGAAGGAAACCTGATCAGGGATTTCTATTATTA
>DJML01000069.1 GCA_002436505.1 Bacteroidetes bacterium UBA6491
TCAGATCGTCTTTTGACAGAGCATCCTTCATTCCAAAGTACGCTTTGAACAAAGGTTGCATTGCGTTCAGTTGCTCATCCGGAAGGATCATATCATCCTTCTTATCTTTCTGGTCTAACGCAGAAGGAACACCATTTACATGGTGATGAACAGGTTGACTTCCGGACGCTCCTGATGGGTTCATCATGCTCGGTTTACCTTGCAACTGAGCGGCTGCATCCACACTAAAGGTACCGTTCACTACCACAACATCACCTTTCTCCAGACCAGATCGTATGATGTAATTTTCAGACAACGGAGGCCCTAGCTTCACTTCCCTCATTTCAAATGCAATCTGATCCTGGTTTTGGGTCCTGACGTAGACAATTGACCTGTCGCCGGTCCACATAACCGCACTTTTTGGAACAGAAAGCACCTGATCTGTTTCTCTGAACTTTGAGTTTATTGTTCCTGAAACGAACATAGCAGGCTTTAACATACCCCTTTCATTGGTCATCTCTACCCTGGCTTTTGCTACTCTGGAATACGGATTAATTACAGGATCTATATATGTGACCTTTCCCAGGAATTCATTACCCGGTAAGGAAGAAACGCTAAAAGCTACTTCATCTCCCTTGTTAACCCATGCCAGGTCGGATTCGTGGATATCAAATAACACCCATACCCCTGACAGATCAGCTACCTCAAAGATCACTGAACCTGTCCTGACATAATCGCCGACATTTACATTTTTAGAATTTACATAGCCTGATTTCTGGGCAATAAGTGGAAAAACATCTGATTCAACACCTGACGAAATGATCCTGTCAATTTCAGAACTGCTTAATTTCCAGTTTTCCAGCTTTCTTCTTGCGGCATCATATAATGACGGCTGTGAATCTCTCAACTTGTAAGCTTCCAGAAGTTCTTTGCTTGCCGTTAACAGATCAGGAGAATAGATCATTGCTATCACCTGGCCCTTAGAAATAAATTCACCGGTAAAATTGACCTTTAAACTCTCAACTCTGCCAGGGAAATGACTGACCAGCGAACTAATCCGACGCTCATCGATCTCCACTTTTCCGTCCAGTCGCACAGTTCTCGCCGGTGTTGTCTGCCCAACGATCATTGTTCTGACATTGGCCAGTTTCATTGCATTTTCAGACATTTTCACAGAAAAGCGGTCATCATTCTCATCGCCGGAAACGAGTACCAGTTCCATCCCGCAAATGGGACAATCCCCTGGTTCTTTGGTTCTTATCTGCGAATGCATACTGCAGGTATATACAGATTCCCTTTCTGCCTCTTCGTTTTTTTCTACGGAAGCATCTCCATTCCCATTTTTTCTGGAAAGTCCATTTCCTATGGCAATTCCGAGGATCAATGTTATCCCTGAAATTATCAGTATTGTCCTGATTTGTTTATTCATTTTCACCTCCTTTTAAAAGGTATTCAATTCTGGCCTGTTCAGTTTCTAATGTAGTCCTTGCGCCAGCTTTTAATTTGTCATATTTCAAAATCTGCTCCTGCAACCTCAATATTTCCTCAAAGTCCTTACCTGAGCTACTGTAAGATGTATAATAGAGCTCCATCATTTGCTCAAATTTCCTGATCTGCTTGTCGTACAGAGCAATACGATCCATTTGTGCCTGAACTGTATATACAGCATCTGCAAGCTGTGCAGACATGGTATTGATCAATTGCTCCTTTTGAAGATCTGAACTGCTGATCATAAGTTCTGTTTCCTCTGATGCGGCACGGTATTTTTTCCTAAAAACAGGTATGGAGGTGCTGACCATCGGCATTATAGCGTCCTTTCCGTTGTCATTACCCATTACATTCGCCCGCTCACTGACAAACACATAATCTATTCCGACACCAAATTTCGGCAGTCCTTCTTTGGCTACCAATCTATGTTTTGATTGTAAGGCCAAAATTGAATTATCAATCGCCAGAACCAATGGATGTTGTGCGATCATTGAATCTGAGTACATCAGATCCAGGTCCTCTGTTTGTCTCAGCGTTTCAGGCAATATCACCTTTGTTGTATCTGGTCTTCCCAGCAACCTGTTAAAGGTAACCAGATAAGGTGTGTTCTTGTCCTCCAGCAGCTTCAGGTTTGTTATGGATTCCTCGATCATTGTTTCTACACGAAGGATGTCGACCAGACTACCCTGGCCATTTTCGAAATGTACCGTTGCCAGGCGCTCGTACGTTTCCAATAGCGCTATGTTCTTTTTCTCAATATCAATCAACTGATGCAATTCATAAAGCGGATACCATGCCTTTTTTAGTTCATAGTACAGTAAGTTTCTTGCTGCAATAAATTCCATAAACTTCACCTGCGCATTTTTCGAGGCCAGATCCTCCTTTACTTTAAGGGTGCCAAACCAGGGAAACATTTGAGAAAGGGAGACCTTAGCTACCTGCGGCCCCACTCTTGTCTCCACCGGCACGAGGAAATACCCAATGGATAAAGTAGGATCAGGAAGAGAGCCAACCTGAGCAACTTGCTTCAGGGAAGCTTCAAACTGAAGATATTTAGCCATTAATCCGGGGTTTTCTTTTGCTGCCTCTTCAAAATAACTCTGAAACGACTGCCCATGGACTCCCGTCAAAGTGCAGAACATAAAAATAAGATATGCTAGTCCCTTTTTCACTTTCCTAAAATTTGCTCCTCGTTAAGTCCTGAATTCTTGATAAACCTTCTTTCTTCTCTCATTGAATAGAGAGTAGGTACAATAAAATACGTTATTACGGCCACGGTCATTCCTCCAAATGCAGGGATGGCCATAGGTATCATAATATCCGCCCCTCTGCCTGCAGAAGTAAGTATTGGCAGCAAGGCGATGATGGTTGTTGCAGAGGTCATTACAGCGGGGCGAATTCTTCTTTTTCCAGCCATTACCACCGTATCTCTAATTTCTTGAATAGAATTGCCTTTTACGTCTCTAAAACTTTGATCCAGATATGTCCCCATCAGCACACCATCATCAGTGGCAATTCCAAACAGTGCTATAAAACCAACCCACACAGCGACACTTAAATTGATCTTATGGATCTGGAACAGCTCTCTGAAATTCATCCCGAATAAGCTGAAATCTGCGAACCAGGGTTGGCCATATAACCAGATCATCACGAACCCTCCGCTGAATGCCATAATAACACCTGCATAGATCATGAGGGTAGTTGATACGGATCGGAACTGAAGATAAAGTATCAGAAAAATAATAAAAAGTACCAGTGGAATGAGAATAAGCAACCTTTTCTCAGCCCTCACCTGATTTTCATAACTTCCTGAAAATTTAAAACTCACACCTTGAGGGACCATAAGTTCGCCGGAAGTAATTCGGGATTGAATTAATCTCTGCGCTTCATGGACCACGTCAACCTCTGCAAAATCAGGTTCCTTATCAAACAAAACGTACCCCACTAAAAATGTTTCCTCACTTTTGATCATTTGAGGACCTCGCACAAATTCAAAGCTGACCAGTTCGCTAAGTTGGATCTGCGATCCATTCGCGGCGGTGATCAATATTCGTCCTATGGCTTCAGGGTTGTCGCGTAACTCACGTGGGTAGCGGACACGGATCGGGAATCGCTCCCTTCCTTCCACAGTTCCGGCCACCTTCATTCCACCTATTGCTGTTTCAATGGTTCTTTGTACATCTTCAATATTCAGCCCATGTCTCCCCACCTTCTCTCTGTCAATATTCAGGTGCAGGTAAGGTTTACCTACGATCCTGTCAGCAAACACCGACTCTCTTTTCACAGATGGAACGTCCTGTAAGACACTTTCAAGCTTTCGGGCAAATGATTCAATGGTCTTGAGATCCGGTCCGTAGACTTTAATTCCCATCGGAGCCCTCATTCCTGTCTGCAACATGACCAAACGGGTCTCGATTGGTTGTAACTTAGGCGCAGCCGTCACACCCGGGATCTGTGTGGCAGCAGATACCTCGTTCCATATATCGTCAGGTGTGTTAATATGCTCACGCCAATTCCTGAAATACCTTCCTTGCTCGTTTTCGATAAGGTCTGATTTAGCGGTACCTGAATTTATTGCTTCTTTATTCGACAATGTATCCCCAGATCTCAGGATAAAATTGCCGCTTCCGTCTACTTTATATCTTACACGGTGCCCTTTCTCATTGACCATGTACTCAGGTTTGTATTGAATGACATTTTCAAACATAGATATCGGTGCAGGGTCAAGGGCAGACTCAACCCGTCCGAGCTTGCCAACAACAAGTTCCACTTCGGGGATACTGCCGACCATAAGATCCAGTTTCCGCAGCACATCCCTATTGTATTCTACACCTGAATGTGGCATAGAACTAGGCATCAGCAGAAAAGAACCTTCATCAAGTGCAGGCATGAACTCTTCTCCAAGACCTGGGAACTGTTCCTCTGTATTTTGCCATAGGTCCGTTTGTGCCAAATTGATCCCGGCATAGGAAAACACCTTCTCTACCGGCTTGAATACGTTACCGAAACCAAGCCAAATGGTCATGCCAAAGAAGATAAAGATGATGGGGATGGACAGAAATGCCCATTTATATTCAAGACATTTATTCAATATCCATTCGTATTTCCTTTCGATCAGGATAAAGGCTGACAAAAGCAATCCGACCAGAAGTGCGACAAATATGAAATTAACGAACAGGCTTCTTGCAGCGCCCAAAGGGTGCCAGAACTGAGCCATCAACCATACCACGCCTATCACGGCAACAGCGACGCCAGCATTTCTGATCACAGCAATGACCCATCCTTTAAGGTTTGGAGCCGACCTTTCGTACCACCACTGTATCAATCCGGCCAGGCCAAAAAGCAATAGCATTGTTCCGCTCCAGTGGAATCCAGCAATGAGAACAACAATACCGCCAACCAACATAAGTGCGTTGAAGATCGATCGGTTCGATCGACGGGAAATCTTAAATTTAAAGAACCAGTAGGTCAGGGTAGGCAGGATAAATAATGCCACTATAAGAGATGCCACCAGGGAAAAGGTTTTAGTATAGGCCAGAGGGCCGAACAGTTTCCCTTCAGCAGCCTGCAGTGCAAAGACCGGAATAAAACTTACGATGGTTGTCGATACAGCAGTAATGATAGCAGAAGAGACCTCAGAAGCTGCCTTGTGAATGACGTCAACTAGATTTCCTTCCGGATCACTATCTTTCCATTTAATGACATTCTCAGCCAAAATTATACCGAGATCAACCATTGTTCCAATGGCAATCGCAATACCTGAAAGAGCAACGATATTGGCGTCAATATGCAGATACCTCATGCCAATAAAAACCATGAGTACTGCGATTGGAAGCAGGCTGGAAATAACCAGTGATGCCCTTAGATTAAAAACCATGATCACAATGACCAGGATAGCTATCAACATCTCCAGAGCAAGGGCCTCCTCCAGGGTTCCGAGGGTTTCACCTATTAGCACAGAACGGTCATAGAATGGAACGATAGCAACTTTACTTGCCGTACCATCCTCAAGGGTTCTGGAAGGAAGTCCCGGAGATATCTCTTTGATCTTTTTCTTAACATTATTGATTACTTCAAGCGGGTTGGCCCCATACCTTGCGATCACCACCCCCCCGACAACTTCAGCGCCGCCCTTATCCAGCACACCTCTTCTGTTCGCAGGACCGAAAGTCACATTTCCAATGTCCTTAATTCTTACAGGAACATTATCCCGTACATCAACAACGGCCTGTTCAAGATCCTCTAAATGTTTTATATAACCGATGCCCCTAACAAGGTATTCGGCTTTATTTATTTCTATGGTTTTGGCACCGGCGTCACGGTTTGAACTTTTCACCGCAGAAAGCACCTTTTCAAGAGATATGCCATATGCTTTAAGAGCGCTCGGATTGATGTCCACCTGGTACTCTTTGACATAACCTCCGACCGACGCAACTTCGGACACTCCTTCAACAGCATTCAGGCCATATTTCACATAATAGTCCTGAACGGTACGTAATTCGTGAAGATCCCAGCCGGAAGTCGTATTTCCATCCTTATCCTGTCCTTCAAGAGTATACCAGTAGATCTGTCCGAGTGCTGTCGCATCCGGTCCAAGAACCGGGCTTACGCCATTCGGCAAATGACCGGAAGGCAAAGAGTTTAATTTTTCAAGGATCCTTGACCTCGACCAGTAGAATTCAACATCTTCTTCAAAGATCAGGTAAATGCTGGAGATGCCTATAATTGATGAGCTTCTGATCGATTTTACACCGGGAATGCCCAGCAGATAGGTTGTAAGCGGATAGGTTATCTGATCCTCGATATCCTGCGGGGACCGGCCAGGCCATTCTGTAAAGATGATCTGTTGATTCTCTCCAATGTCCGGTATCGCGTCAACAGGGACAGGATCAGATGGCAGTGGGTCCAGATCCCAGTCGAAAGGTGCCGTTGAAATGCCCCACAGCACCATCCCTGCCAACAACAGAAAAGTTATCAGACGGTTATCTAAAAAATACCTTATGAGTTTATTAATCCGCATACCGCTATGCTAATCGTTTAGAATGGGTCGCTAAATTCTTCATTCTTAATCAATTCATTATCTGTCAGTGTCTTAAGGAAGGCTACCAGATCCGCTTTATCCTGAGATGACAGCATAAGTCCGGTTTCCATTGTCTGCTGCAGAGCAGGGTCAAGGGTCGGAGACGATTTCAGACCATCGTTGTAATGATCAATAACCTGTTCAAGGGTAGTAAAGCGACCGTCGTGCATATAAGGAGCGGTAAGCTCAATATTTCTGAGGCTCACCACTTTGAATTTGCCAAGATCAGCCGGATTGCCGGTTGCACTTTTCCTGCCTTCATCAGCAAAAGAACCTTCAGCATCCAGACCGTTGTTCATGTACCGGTCGTTCTCGAAATTGAAACCTCCATGACAATGTGCGCAATCGGCTCCCGATTCATCAGGGAAAAATTTGTTATAATCCCCGAAGAACAGATCTAATCCTCTTTTTTCACTGTCAGTGAAGATCGATGAATCCTTATTTTGCAGGAACAGGTCGTATTTCGATTTATTTGATACAATGCTGTTCATAAATTGCTCCATGGCAAGAGACATCCTTTCTGGCGTTATTTCATCTGTTCCAAATGCCCTGATAAACTGATCACTGTACATTTTAGTTCCAGAAAGCTTAGAAACAACATTCTCTAGTGTCTCGTTCATTTCCAGCTTATCCTGGATCGGAAGAAGCGACTGGTCACGTATTAAGTGAGCACGACCATCCCAAAAAAACTCGTTGGTATGCCACGCGGTATTAAAAACAGACATGGCCTGACGTTTTCCTGGCAAGCCTTCCACCCCAATGGAGAACTTAGCAGTATCAGTAAAAGCAAATTTTTGGATATGACATGATGCACAGGACATTGAACCATCCCTGGAAAGCATTGTTTCGTAGAACAACATACGACCTAATTTCACACCCTGCACCGTTGGAAGATTGTCGGAATTCAACTGAGCAGGCGGAAAGTGCCCAACATCGGTAACGAAAGGGGTTTTATCCCAGCTTACACCGGCATTTTGAGCCGGAGTATCTGATTCTTCCTTACAGCTGAAAATGCCTATCGCAAGTACAATTGTTGTTATTATTAATGTTTTGATCCTCATTGAAATTAATTGTTAAAATTTTTGTTTTCGACAAATTGCGTATCCGTCAAGGCATGAAGAAAGGCCACGATCGCCCCCATCTCGTCATTTGAAAGTCCAAGTGGTCTGATCAATTTACTTTTATGAGGATGATCCTCCCCTCCCGAATTGTAGTGATCAATGACGGCCTCTAGCGTAGCAAAAGAACCATCGTGCATATATGGTGCAGTAAGTCCCGTATTTCTTAACGTTGGAACCTTAAACAGCGCCAGATCATTGTCATTACCTGTCAGTCTCCTTCTACCAAGATCATTATAGATCGTATAGAGTCCGTTATTCTGGAAACTGTTGTCGGTAAAATTAAATCCACCATGACAGTCTGAACACCCAGTTCTTTCGCTAAAGAACAAATTCATGCCTTTTATTTCCAGAGAGTTAAGGGCATCCTTATTATCTTGATAGAAATACCGGTCAAAAGGACTGTTTCCACTGATCAGGGTACGTTCAAAATTGGCAATGGAACGGGTAATGACGAACGGATCAGGTTCTCTTCCGTAAGCAAGTTCACTCATTTCGACATATTCCGGAATGTGAGATAAGCGAATCCCCGCATCAACAATATTGAAATCAAACTCGTTGTGCTCCTGTAACGGAACAAGGATCTGCATCTCAAGTGTTGGGACCCCTCCTTCCCTGGTAAAATATGGAAGATAGGCCACGTTGGTCAGGGTTGGTGCATTGCGCACACCGGGAGCATTCTGTACTCCCGGACTAAAGGAAACGTCATCACTGAAAGCAAGGTGAGGTTTATGACAGGACCCGCAACTGACTGTGCTGTCTCTTGAGAGCACGGGGTCAAAGAACAGCCGTTTGCCCAGCTCCCATCTTGCCCTTGTAAATTTATTGTCTTCAGGAAATTCCACTGCAGGAAAACCTATGGGAATTGACAGAATACCATTCTCCCTTTCTCCAGGTATTGGAGGATCAGGCTGGCAACCTGCAATTGATATCACCAGCAGAGGTAAGAACAATATGTATCCCAAGGTCTTCAATTACTGAACTATGATCTTTTGGGTACTTTTAATACCGTCCTCATTTATGAGCGTCGCGAAATACACCCCGGGAGAACTTAAGCTCATCTGATTTCCGATAGAAGAAAGATCAACATCAGAAACGATGGTCCTGCCTGCGATGTCAGTTACATTCAAAGTGCAATTGACAAATTTGTTGTCATCAATTACGAAGTTCACGAGCGAAGAAGTCGGATTAGGTGAAATTGAGAACACGATTTCTTCGAATTCCTCATTCACGGACAAAGTGTTACCAATGCCATCAAGAGAAGTAAAAACATAACTATTGAAATTCTTGAGCATCGTTGCTGCTTCACCGTAATCTCCATGGACTATCACCCCTGTACTCACCTGGATACCTTTAAGAGCCTCCGTATAATTGGCATTGATCTCAATCAGTAATGCACCGTTATCATCGGCAGCAGAGGTGGGTATATTGATCATAAGGTAGTGATCGTTTCCAAGGCCGTGTAACTGATAATTTGTACTTAGCGAGGATCCGGCGTATCCTTCCATTGCCACAAAGCGGTATCCAGCGGCCCAGCCCCAGTGCATAGACGGGGATTTCGGAGCAAGGGCATGATCATTTGGCCATTGGGCAGGATCCTGGTTGTTGACATCGGGATCAACACCAATTGCAAAATTAATTGCTTCAACATTTGTGATATCATGGTCCCCCAGGTCATAGACGTCATCAATTCCTGCATCTACCAGAATATAGACATCCGAAGCATCTGCGATCTGTCCTCCATCATGAACGATACTGATCCCGGAGATATAGTACTGCAACCTGGTCACATTGAACTGATCACCTATATCGTTCTCAGATGCCTGATTCATGGCAAAATCCTCAACTGCCAGTTTGTGATTTAATTTAAATTTTACAGCAGTCTGGGCTGATACAGTCCCACATATCAACCCGGCAGCCATTAATAAAATTCCTTTTTTCATTTTTATAATAATTGATTTAAACCTACTCATGATTGTGTTCGTGTGTTTCATGGTCATGATGTTCGTGACCTGCTTCCATTGCAGCGCTATCTCCTGAATTTCCGGAGTAATTCTCGTTTAGTACGTAATCCATACCACATACCGGGCACAGCCCAGGTTCATCGCTGCCGCTTCCTTCACAGTGCATAGGACACACATACTTTGACGTGTATTCCTTCCCTTGTGCCGCCGACTCCTCTGTAGTTTCAGATTCAGATGAATTTTCAGAGGTGTTAGAATTACAGGCTACGCCTAAAAAGGCGATAGTTCCCGCTAGAAAAATTGTTTTAAATAATGATCTCATTTTAAAAAATGTAATTGAATATTAATAAATTGATAATAACAGAAATTGCCAGATTAATCTGGACAGATTGCCATTTTGGCAATTAAGAAGATAAATTATATCAGATCAGGTACGTTTCCAACAGGGCATACTTCTTCCCTGAAGGTAAACCTGCTGGCTGTATCAGATCCAGCCAGGAATAGGATTCAATATCCTGATCGATGAGGTCAACAGAGATGACAGGGTAAGATATAAGATATGCCACCTGTTGCGTATTGATCTCAAGAACAGTGTTGCTTTCAAATGTTGACCGATAAATTATTTCGGCATCAGAGCAGCACTTGTTTCGTTGAATAGAAATAGCTTCAAAATCATTAAAGGAACAAACCTCTTTTGATTTTTTCTCATAACAGGCGTTGGCATCACCGTAAATTTTAAAGCTTTTAACTTCTCCTTTACAGTAATGAATATCAACACTAAACCCCATCGATCCAACAAGAACAGGAATCAATAGCAGTATAGCACCCAAACGTCTTAATATGATCTTTTTCGAAGACATTTATCCAAATGTACGATTTTATTTGAACATTTAATTCCCTGAATTGTTCAGTTCAACGGTTCAGATATACGAGAAACGGCCCTGCATCGTAAAATAATTTCACGTGCTTTTCCTCCTTCATTTGTTTCAATTTTCGTCTTTCTACAACAAGAAAAGCGGGTTTGTCAAGCTCTTCGTTAAGTAGAAAATGGCTCATACGTTGATTGAAAGAACTTCTTTTTTCAGCATCGAGGCTCGTAATTTCTTTAACACCAAGTTCATTCAGGAAGCGTTCTCTTGTAACAAATACCATATCTAAAGGTTCGGGAGGCATAACGCGGGCATAAAACAGATGGGCATAACTTTTAAAATGCAATGGTTTAACATATACATCTTTACCCTGAAGCTCTTTATAGAAATCAATAATTGCCCCCTGGGTGTGTCGCTCCACCTTAGGAACCACCGAAACAGCTACAAGATTTATCAAAACGGCAAATAATAGATGATGAGCAATTACCCATTTATCCGTCAATTTATTCCTGAACAACCAGACCACGGATACCGCAACCAGCATCAGCAAACCTGCGCCGAAAAGCCATTCCCACCCTGTCCAGTCAACGTGTTGATTTAATGCTGCCATCAGTTGAACATCTTTGATTCTGGCTCCATACATCTCCACCAGGATCATACGGTTTGCTCCGATCCAGGGCACCACAATAAGGGCAAGTGAGACCACTGTACCAATAAGGGCATAAAAGAATATTATCAGAGGTTTGGTGATATTCACAGTGGACATCTGCCTGGCAGCAAGATAAGTTAGTGGGAACCAGCACAGAGAAGAGTAGTGGACTATTTTAGTGGTCACAGATGAGAACAGAATTAGCACTACCCAGAACAATGCCAGCATCCATCGGTCCAGATCGCTGTTACGGTCGTGACCAAGTAAACGCGGCAATGCAAATACCGATGCCGGGAAACAACCGAACAGAAGGACGACTATATGATAATACCATGGCTGACCATGCGATGCTACCGGCTTTGACAACAGATCTAACTGGTAATTAATAAAATTCGTAAAGACACCGGTTCCGTTTCTCAGCATTTCAGGCAAAAACCAAACGGATGAGACAATTACTGCTGAGGCAAAGAGAACAAGAATCTGTTTAAGTGAAAAGAACCAGCGAAATCTGCCGGTGATCCAAATTACAATAAAAACCAGTGCAGGAACCAAAGCACCGACCGGGCCTTTGGTAAGCACCGCAGCACCTATCAACAATCCCGCATACAAATAATTTGTAACCTGTTTAGTATGTGATCGTTTAGCCTGCACCAATTGAATGATACCAGCTACTATGAACAAATTAAAAACCGGATCAATGATACCTGTTTTAAAATAGAAGAACGGAAAAAGTGATCCGAGATAAATTAAAGCCCACAACAAACCTGATCTTGAATTCACGAAACGTGTTCCCCAGTAGTATAGAAGATTAATAGTTACAATACCGGACAAGGCATTCGGCAAACGGGCAGCAAATTCATTCACGCCAAACATTTTCATACAAATGGCCTGCAACCAGATGAACAAAGGTGGTTTTTCCCAGAAAGGCTGAAAATCGATGGTAACGCGCGTCCAATTTCCCGTGACGATCATCTCACGGGCAGCTTCAGCAAAATTTATCTCATCCCAGTCAAAAAGATGTACCTGGCCCAGAAAAGGAATAAATAATGCAGCACTGACCAGTGTAAGGAGTGTATGGATCTTTCGTTTGGAACTCATGTTAAAAGTCCAATATTAAAAAAACGGATCCTTTTTGACCAATTTGCTTCAGCGAACACACAAACACAAAAAACGGCTATTGCAACCCCCAAAACACTGCCTGCCACCACGTCCTGCACAAAATGCTGAACGAGATAGACCCGCGAAACGGCGACCGCCGTGGCCAGAACAAGGGCAAATAATTTGATCAGGTTACTTCTGAAAATGAATGCCAGGTAAGAAAAATACGCAAATCCGGCCGTAGTATGCCCGGAAGGAAAACTATGGTCCGTATTAGGTTTTAAAACAAGGTTCAGTCCCTCCTCTCCCAGGTATGATATTGGTCTTTCAGCATCTGGGAAGACATAGTGCTTTAAAAGATAAGGGATTGAAAGTACCAGCAAGCCAAGAACAAGAAACCCAATGGAATATCGGATCTGTTTAAATATGAGGACTACAGCCAACGAAAGAGAAAACCCGATCAGCTCGCCTAAATACGTGATGTTCAGAAATAAGGCATTATTACCGGGAGTATAGAACTGGTTCAGAAACAAGACTCCATCCCCTTTGGTGCCTAAGGCGATCCAAAACGAGCCAATTGCTAATAAAATGCCCCAGACTGACAGAAATAGTCGGTTATCACTAAGTATTTGTCTAAATGTCATTGCTGAGGTGTAAAATTAAGTCCGCCTCCGCTATTTTATTACAGAAATTGTTATTTATTTGAAAAATTGAAGTTAGTGATATGTCGAAGAGAGAGAAACTGGTACTTGAGTTTGAAATTAGATCTTCTCCTAATATTCTTTTCAATTATCTTTCAACCCCTTCAGGTTTGGTTGAATGGTTTTGTGACGATGTGAATGTGAAAGGCAAAGTGTACACATTTATTTGGGATAGTGAAGAAACTCCGGCTGAAGTACTTAAAAAAGTGAATGGCAAATACATCCGTTACAAGTGGTTAGACAGTGATGAGGAAGAGTATTTCGAGTTTGAAATAAAACGGGATGAATTAACAGGGGATATTGCTCTTGTGATCACAGATTTTGTCGATGAATCCGAGACCGAAGAAACGGAGATGCTTTGGGAGAGCCAGATCCAGGAGCTAAAAGGTGCCTTAGGAGCTTAATACTTGTCTTCGATCAGTTTGTAGTCTTCTACAAAATCATTCATTACACCCTTTGCTTTACCAATAAATCCCTTTTGGTCAAATACTTGTTTAATGAATTCTTCTTTTTCGTGACTTGCGTTCCGTACTTCAAGGCAAGCATCGATGGCTTCTTCCTGAGCTTTAAAACTCTTGATCGCGGCTCCAAGCATCAACAACTTGTTATCCTCAAGTTCTTTGATCTCATCTGACGAAAAACGTTCACGGATATCAATTTCTAATTTCTTTACGATGCAATCACATTTGTTCGCACTTGCCTTCTCGTTGCAAAATTTTTCTTTCAAATTCTGAATACCCGCGATCTCATTCTTAAATGGCCCTGCATTCATCATATACATCACGCCTAACACAGCCAATGCAATGAAAAGGATACCCATAATAAAAGCCATGATCCTTGAAGCCCATTTGATCGCAATGATACCCAGGACACCAAATGCAATGATGAATAACCACGTATTTTCCATGGCGTAAAAATACGCATGCAGGGTGAAAAACTAATTTACTGTGATGTGCACAACCTGAATAAAGAATAGAACATGATAAAAATTAGTGTGATAAAGAATTGATAATATAGGAGATTTAACGAATTTCGATCAGAATAAAATCCCAGGTTATGAAAAGAAAAAGTTTAATACTGCTCATAGTAGCGGCTATTCTTGTCCTGATCCAGTTCATTCGTCCCAATTACCCTAAATCAGAAACATCTGAAGGCAAGGATATTATTACTGTTCTGCATGCTCCGGACAATATCTCCAATATCGTAAAGTCAGCATGTTACGACTGTCATTCCAGTCAGTACGAAATCCCATGGTACGGAAAGATCGCACCTACTTCATGGTTTGTAGCGAACCATGTCAATGAAGGTCTTGAAGAATTCAACATGTCGGCCTGGACAAAATACGACCGGAAAGGCATGGATCATAAACTGGAAGAAGCTGCAGAGATGATGGATGAAGGTGAAATGCCTCTGAAGTCCTATACGATCATGCATAAAGAAGCAAGATTGTCAAAGGAACAAAGGAAGTTGTTGGCCGGTTGGTTTAATAGCAAGAGACGGGAGATTAGTGGCAATGTTACACCGGCGGTCTCCGGACAAGAAGAAGCACATGAACATGAGCATGAGCATGGGCACGAACATGATCATGATTAAAAAAAAAATCCCGACAGCACTGTGTGCGTCGGGATCAATATATTTTAATAGAATTTAATTCTAACCTATGCTTCTGCGCTTGGGTCGATATGCACGAAAGAGCGGTTGCTCTTTCCTTTCTTAAATACAACCTTACCATCTTTTAAAGCATATAAGGTATGATCTTTCCCCAGGCCTACATTATCACCTGCGTGATGACGAGTACCTCGCTGGCGAACAATAATATTACCTGCAACAGCCTCCTGACCACCATAGATCTTTACTCCAAGTCGTTTACTATGCGACTCTCTTCCGTTTTTCGAACTACCTGCTCCCTTCTTATGTGCCATTCTATTATCCTTTTATTCCTTCGATCTGAATTTTAGTATAGTCCTGACGATGACCGTTTTTCACCGCATAACCTTTACGTCGTTTCTTCTTGAAAACGATAACTTTATCACCTTTAACGTGTTCCAAAACTTTGGCAGACACTGAAGCACCCTTTACTGTAGGGGTTCCTACTTTGACCTTTCCGTCGTTGTCAACCAACAACACTTTATCAAACTGAACATTGCTATCAACACTGTCCTTAAGTTTATTCACGAACAACTCCTGGTCTTTTTCAACCTTGAATTGTTTTCCTGCTATATCAACTATGGCGTACATCCCGTATTTTTAGGCCTGCAAAAGTAAAATCTTCTACATGAAAAAACAATATCTTTTCACTTAAAAAACATAAAAACAATTAGAAAGGCTCTTCTTCATCGTCCCGGGGAGCAAAATTGCTCATATCATTCATCCTGGAACTCAGGGTGACACTTTGATCATCGTCACCAAAAGGAGAGGCGAGCGGATCGTATTCAAGATCTTCAAATTTAGCGTATTCGCCTTTGAATCTTAGCCGTGCGGTATTGGTCGGACCATTTCTGTGTTTTGCAATGATAATTTCCGCCATACCTCTGATATCATGGCCTTCATCATCATCTTTATACCCGTAATATTCCGGACGGTAGATAAACCCAACCATATCTGCATCCTGTTCTATAGAGCCGGATTCCCTTAGATCGGAGAGAAGCGGTCTTTTATCCGGTCGTTGTTCCACCGCCCTGCTGAGCTGTGCGAGTGCGATGATAGGTATATCGAGTTCTTTCGCAAGAGATTTTAAATTTCTCGAGATATAACTGATCTCCTGTTCCCTGTTACCAGATTTATTCCCCTCGTCACCTCGCATAAGCTGCAGGTAATCGACCACAAGTAGTTCAATGTTCCTGTTCGACTTTAGTCTCCTTGCCTTAGCTCTCAGGTCAAAGATGGATAGTTGGGGAGTATCGTCAATATATATAGGTGCATCAGAAAGTTTTTGAACTCGGGCATTAAGTTGTTCCCATTCGAAATCTTTTAGGTTCCCTGTCTTTAATTTTTCACCCGCAAGTTGCGTTTCTCCGGAAATAAGTCGTGTAACCAACTGAATTGAAGACATTTCCAGAGAGAAAACGGCGACCGGAATTCCAAAATCCACCGCAGCATTTCTGGCCATCGAAAGTACAAATGCAGTTTTACCCATGCCGGGGCGAGCTGCAAGAATAATGAGATCCGATTTCTGCCAACCTGCTGTGATCCTGTCCAGGGCCGTAAAACCTGAAGCAACCCCCGTTAGTCCGTCCTGATGATCTTTCAGTGATTCGATCTGCGTGATCGCCTTATGGATCAGGTTCTCGATCGTATCATAATTCTTTTTGATGCTGTCGTTCTTTACGGCAAAGAGTTTTTTCTCAGCATCATCCAGCAGTTCAAAAGCGTCAATGGTCACATCGAATGCCTTCGTTGAGATCTCTCCGGAAATCCTGATCAATTCCCTTTGAATCCATTTCTGGATCAGAATTTTGCTGTGGTATTCAATATTTGCTGAAGACGCAACCCTGTTTGTAAGGTGTGTGATGTAATAGGCACCGCCAACGAATTCCAGTTTACCCGACTTTCGCAGATCATTGGTAACGGTCAACAGATCCACAGGTTCGCCTCGCTCAAAAAGCGATTTAATGGACTCGAAGATGGTTTGATTTGCCTCTTTGTAGAAGACATCACTTCTTAAAGCATCCAGCACCCTGACCGGTGCCTCCTTTTCAATCAGCATGGCGCCCAGAACGGCTTCTTCCAGTTCAAGTGCCTGAGGGGGCATTTTACCCTCTGCTGATTCAGCAAAGGGGTCAAATAATCTGGAATTACCGATTCGTTTCGTTAACTTACTTTCTTCTGCCATGCTAAAATTTAGAAGCTTCGAATTAAGAACCTTCAATTTCGAAAACCAAGTTCAAATTTTTATTATTTTCTTATGCACATATTCACACTAAAAAAGACACCACCCAATATTCCCTGTTCTCCTATGGTTAATTAACATAGCAATAACTTAACGACAATGTTTCCCCAATTGATGGTGGAAAATTCAACAGTATAATTTAGTTCAAAAGATGGTCTCTACACAAATTAATTTAATGATAGCGGAAGCGTGTTTTCAAGAAACAGACCGATCCTTATTCCAAGTTGGTCCATGATTCTCGTAGGCTTTATTTCAACCTGTCATTTAATCATATCAACTGCCATTAATGTATTAAAAAGTCTTTTTTCTCTAATAAACTGGTCATATTATGACAACCTGTCTATGGTTGATCAGCGGAACAACCAAATTGGAACTATATTTGTTAATCATAGTGCGATAACTATTTATGGAAGCAAAATTCTCACCCAGAGTAAAAGAAGTAATTCAGTATAGCCGAGAAGAGGCCATACGATTAGGGCATGGCTATATCGGTACTGAACATCTTCTGTTGGGAATAATTCGTGAAGGAGAGGGCAAAGCATTGATACATCTGAAAGGATTAGGCATTGATCTGCTTCGACTTAAAAAATCGATTGAGGACAGCATTAAAGACACTGCATCAAAATCGACGAATCTCGGCAATATTCCTTTGACAAAACAAGCTGAAAAGGCATTGAAGATCACATACCTTGAAGCAAAGATCTTTAAGGCAGATATTATAGGGACCGAGCACCTGCTACTTTCAATCCTTAGGGAAGAGGATAATATTGCTTCTTCCATACTTCAGCAGTATGGGGTAGACTACGACATATTCAAGCATGCCATTGAAAACAATGGCGAAGAAGATATAAGAGCGGATATGGGGACCGACTCTCCTGAGGATTTTTACCGTGAGGAACGAAAATCAACGGAACAAAAGAAAACCAACCCAAAATCAAAGACGCCTGTTCTGGATAACTTCGGACGAGATCTTACGAAACTAGCAGAACAAGGAAAGCTGGATCCGATCATCGGACGTGAAAAAGAAATTGAGCGTGTTTCTCAAATCCTGAGCAGACGCAAAAAGAACAATCCGGTACTTATTGGTGAACCTGGAGTAGGTAAAACAGCGATTGCTGAAGGACTTGCATTGCGCATCACTCAAAGAAAAGTTTCCAGGGTATTGTTCGATAAGCGCGTTGTGACGCTAGATCTTGCTTCGTTGGTTGCTGGTACAAAATACCGTGGCCAGTTTGAAGAGAGAATGAAGGCGGTAATGAACGAACTGGAAAAATCCAAGGATGTCATTCTTTTCATTGATGAGATACACACCATCGTTGGTGCAGGAGGTGCTTCAGGATCACTGGATGCCTCTAATATGTTCAAACCTGCATTGGCACGAGGCGAAGTGCAGTGCATCGGAGCCACAACTTTAGATGAGTACCGTCAGTACATTGAGAAAGACGGCGCTCTTGAAAGAAGATTCCAGTCAGTAATGGTAGAACCGGCCACACCGGAAGAGACCGTTCAGATATTACAGAACATTAAGTCGAAATACGAAGAGCACCACGGCGTTCTTTATACCGATGATGCTGTAAAAGCAGCAGTTAAAATGAGTGTGCGGTATATTACCGACAGATATTTGCCGGACAAGGCCATCGACGTACTTGATGAAGTAGGTGCACGTGTTCATTTATCAAATATTCATGTCCCTCAGGATATTCTTGAGCTGGAAAGAAAGATCGAAGAGATCAAGGATGAAAAGAACAGGGTGGTCAAAAGCCAGAGGTACGAAGAAGCGGCTAAGCTGAGGGATAAAGAAAAGACCTTGCTTGAGCAGTTGGACATTGCTAAAGGCAGATGGGAAGAAGAGACAAAGAACAACCGCTATGAAGTAACAGAAGACGACGTTGCAGAGGTAGTTGCTATGATCACTGGGGTTCCGACCAAAAGGATCGCTCAGAGTGAGGGAAGCAGGCTGCTTAGCATGGCGGAGGAGATAAAAAGCTCTGTGATAGGGCAGGATCAGGCTGTTGAAAAACTGACAAAAGCAATTCAACGTACAAGGGCAGGATTGAAAGACCCGAACAAACCCATTGGTTCATTTGTATTCCTTGGGCCTACAGGAGTAGGTAAAACAGAGCTGGCAAAATCACTGGCCCAATACCTTTTTGACAGCAGGGAAGCATTGTTGCGGATCGACATGAGTGAATACATGGAAAAATTCGCCGTTTCAAGGCTGGTAGGAGCGCCTCCCGGATACATCGGATACGAAGAAGGTGGAATCCTGACTGAAAAAGTACGCAGAAAACCTTATTCCGTCATCTTATTCGATGAAATAGAAAAAGCCCACCCGGATGTTTACAATATTTTACTCCAGGTACTGGATGAAGGATTCCTTACGGACAGTCTTGGCCGACGTGTAGATTTCAGAAACACGATAATTATCATGACATCCAACATCGGGTCGAAAGAATTGAAAAATTTCGGCACTGGTATGGGATTCACGACTGCTGCGAAGGACGAATCAAAGAACAAGGACACCAAAAGCATTATTGAGAATGCATTGAAGAAGTTCTTTTCTCCTGAATTCCTGAACAGAATTGATGATGTGATCGTATTCAACACCCTCTCACAAGAGGATATTGAGAAAATTCTTGAAATATCAGTACAAAAACTTCTTGACAGAATAGAAAGCGTTGGTTTTACTATTGAACTTTCAAAAAGTGCTAAGAAATTCCTAGCAGAAAAAGGATTTGATAAAGACTTTGGTGCAAGACCATTGAACAGGGCCATTCAGAAGTATCTTGAAGATCCATTGGCAGAGGAGATCCTTAAGTCAGAGATTTCTGACGGAGATCTGATCAAAGCCGATCTGAATAAAGAAAAAGATGGGCTTGTGTTTAAGAATCAAAAAGGGAAAAAGAAATCTGAAGAAATTTCAGACTCCAACTGATAAACTGATCAGCACCTTTTTGAACTGATCTTTCAGAAAGAATTAGATCAATTGCCTTTGGCTGGTTCTTTCTTCTTGTCTTTTTTCTCCTTCTTGTCTTTGTTGTCTTCCTCGTCTTCTTTTAACAATTCAGACATGTCGCAGCTTTTTAGCAAAAGTTGGTACCAGTTCACAAGTTTCAGTATATCAGAAGTATACACCTGGTTTTCATCGAATTCAGGCAGTATTTCTCTAAAGAACGTCCTTATTTCGTCGCCTGAATTTGATTTATACACCAGTTCCAGTCCGTTCTGGACCTTCTCATGCAAGCTGCTCATCACATCCCTTAGAGAAACATCCCCGTCGTACACATACATTGATATTTCCGACAATATGGATACCTTTTGAGATATTGACGTAGGAAATCTTTTCCCGTCTTCCAGAGATT
The DNA here is from genome assembly GCA_002436505.1 of Bacteroidetes bacterium UBA6491. Lineage (GTDB taxonomy): Bacteria > Bacteroidota > Bacteroidia > NS11-12g > UBA9320 > UBA6491. The sequence goes on from DJML01000069.1 coordinate 20,198, forward strand.
CTACTATTAAGCCATTAGGTCTTTGACCTATGATCTTTTGCAAACCGGGCTTCCCTCCGATTGAAACAATGTCCTTGAATTTTATACTCATTTTACGTTCGGACAAAATTACTGAAAAATTAAGTGTATGTCCCAAGCATTGACAATACAATGACAGCAGAAACTGTTATAAAATACTTGTGGATAGCTTGTTTTATTCTGATAGACAATAGAAAAGAAAACTTTTTTTAAAAAAAATCAATTTTCTAATAACAAAAGACATACTAATGCGTTGTTATAGTGGGGTAAATTTAATTTAATTGGTTAGTTAGTTGGTTAAGGGCTGGTGTATACCGGCCCTTATCTTTTGGTATAGATCCATCCATTCACGTTAATAGACAGGTTCACTACGACTCCCTTAGCATTGATTCATTTACCGTTCGAAGAGAAAATTATTTCAATATTTTCTTTATCGCCAGGAGTTGAATCAGCAGGTCTTCCAGGTAATCCAGTTTAAGCATATTCGCTCCGTCAGATTTCGCCGTTGCGGGATTTGGGTGAGTTTCAATAAAAAGCCCGTCACATCCTGCAGCTACTGCCGATTTGGCAATTGTTCCGATCAGTTCCGGTCTGCCACCGGTCACCCCGCTGGCCTGATTTGGTTGCTGTAAACTGTGCGTAATATCCATAACAACCGGAGCACCTGTTTTCTGCATTTCCGGTATATTTCTCATATCGACGATCATATCTCCATAACCGAACATGTTTCCACGTTCAGTCAGAATGATTCGGTCATTTCCTGACTCCTTTACTTTATCGTAAGCAAACTGCATCGCTGACGCTGCAGCGAACTGGCCTTTTTTAATATTGATTACCTTACCTGTCTTCGCTGCCGCAACCAGTAGATCCGTTTGGCGAAACAGGAATGCCGGGATCTGCAGAACATCAACATATGCAGCAGCCATTTCCGCTTCCGCGGATTCATGGATATCAGTAACCGTAGGAATGCCATAGGTCTCCCCTACTTTCTTTAGGATATTTAATGCTTTTTCATCACCGATCCCTGTAAATGAATCCAGCCTGGACCGGTTTGCTTTGCGGTATGAGCCCTTAAATACAAAAGGGATATCCAGATTCCTGGTTATCTCGTTTATTTTACCTGCGATCTCCATAGCCATGTCTTCACCTTCAATGGCACAGGGACCTGCCAAAAGAAATAGATTATCCGATCTTTCAAACAACCGGGTCAGTGTATTTTCCTTGCTCATGATATTTCAGGCAAATTTAGTTGATTTAGTAATGATGGAATCATGGAATGATGGAATCATGGAATGATGAAATGATTTGATGAT
>DJML01000136.1 GCA_002436505.1 Bacteroidetes bacterium UBA6491
GCCCGAGCTTCCGATGTATGTGAACCAGATCAGACTGTCACCATTCGGGCTCATTTTAGCAACGAATCCTGTGTAGAATGTGAAGGCAGTATCGTAAGCCCCCGGTTTTACAGGGAATTGTTCACTTGTCATTCCTGTTACATAAACAGCTTCATCCGTATCAATATCCACATCGAGGATCCAGGTCCAGCCCCAGGTACCGCTCTGATTTTTCTCACCATAAAAAAATGTACTCCAGTCAAGATATATCGGGTCAATGATCAACTCAACCGACGGATCATAATTGCCGACAATATCGTACCCAAGTTTATTTCCCTCGACCTTATAAATAACTTCTACCTCTGATCTCTGTCCATTGACAAACTGGTAAGAATAGGGTTTTGCTTCTCTGAAATCACCCCAGTCGGTATGTAATATCAACTCGCCGTCCTTGTTGACGGAAAGCTTTTTAACCCCTTCATATCTCATGGAGAACGCTTCTATATTGCCTCCCGGATGCACCAGCACATCATATTTCATCTTTCCTTCATCCGATGTGTACATCTTCATATCCACACCATCATAAAGATCAGGGTATACCAGTTCATGGTATTCTTTGATGTTTACCCCATTTTTTGCTCGTGGCCCGAAGTAATTGATCTTGTTATTGGTTTCAGAAAAAGCGACAGGAGCTACATTGTTAGCACCTTCAAAAACAAGATCCCAGACCAGGTATTCGACATCCGGAGTCGGTAGATCACCATTTGCTCCTGTTACCCAGGGTTCTTCTTCTAATTTCTCAAGTCCAAAAGAGATCCTGTTGTTGTAGAATGTAACTGATGAATGGCTGCTTACTGACCTGTAATAAATATCGTCATCCCACTGCCCTGCATTCTTTCTGAATACATGTCCGTTGGTAGCAAGCGCTTTCAGATAGTTTTCATTTGGTGCATTATTTACAGCTCCTTCTAAGCCCTTTGCATCAAAAATTACTACTGCCAACAGAACAAATAATACAATTCGGAATACTTTCACAGTTACACAACTAAATTTTAAATTCAGCCAAATTTAACAAAGTCATTATAAGCGGACTACATGGTAATGTAATATTATTGCATTAACAATGTAATTTACAGCTCAAAAGCTTGTTAAAGCCGGGCCTACAATCATTAGACGTCTGAATAGTGAAAATCGTTGCATATGCCTTGAGAAAGCTAATTGAACCCCGCGCCGGATTACTGGTCTGGCTGTCATTCATGCTTTTCTTTGGGTTCACATCGAAAGAGAACCGGCCGCATGGTATTCACTCCTGGGCACAGGCCGACCGCCTGGCCGTGGCATATTATTTTTATGAAAATGACCTCGATTTCTTTGACCCGGGAACCTACAGCCTGAACAGTGAAGGTGGTAAAGTAGGCGTTGAATTCCCGGCTGTTCAATACATTTCTGCAGCGGTTGCAAAAGTTTCAGGTAAAGAACACCTGCCTGTGATCTATCGCTGGATAAATTACGCTGTTCTCATCCTGGCATTGATCTATTTTGCGTTCAGTATTGCAGACGACAGAATCAGATGGCTGATGATGTGGCTCATTTCCCTTTCCCCTGTCCTGCTGTTCTATGGTTTCAATTTCCTGCCTGACAGCACCTCGCTTTCTATGAGTTTTCTTGGAATGGGTGCATTTCTCCGATCCTTGAACCCTTCTGCCAACAGTATGCGTTTAAGGATATACTCATTGGTCTTTTTTGGGATCTCTGCCCTGTTTAAAGCCACTTCCGGAATATACCTCCTGATCTTTGGAGGGTACTATATCTATTCGGCCTTAAGGAAAAAAGACTATAAGTACACTTTTACATTGCTTGGAACATCTGCTCTTCTTACACTTGTTGTGGCCTTGTTCGATTATTTCTATGTGATCAAAAGGAATGAAAAGTTGTGGTCAGTTATTTTTATGTCAAAGTCAAACCCCATTGATCATCCCTCTGATCTGGCATTAATTATAAAAAGCATGCTGAACTGGTCACCGGAGTATTTCAGTTTGTTGAACGGACTATTTGTCATTATAGGCGCGACGGTGTTTCTGGTGCATCTGTTCTATAAAAAAAGATCGTATGCCTTAAAGGCCATGTTCGTTTTATGCGTTACCGGTATAGCGGGTATCCTTTTCTTTTTCGGTAAGCAATTCGTAAATCACGACTACTATTTTATCAGCAGTTTTTATCCAATGGCTGCCGGATCGATCTATTATGCTCTTAAAAAAGGAACCGAGGGATTGCCTGGTATCTTTAAACCGCACTGGTTATGGGTAATTCTCATTTGTGTATTTGCCGTAAAGGTCACTAAACAAGCCACTGCAAGGGGCGGAGATCACTACATTTCCGACAATCATAGATTTGACAACAATGTCGAATGGATGTCTGATGGAGGAAAATACCTGGATGAGAGCGGTATATCCAGAGATGCAATAATTTTTGTTCTGTATGAAGATGCACCTAACCTGGCACTGCTTTATTTTAACAGAAAAGGGATGACCTTCAATAGCGAGGAATTAAGCAGAGACAGTTCCCCTCTGTCCTACTGGGAAGAGAGGTTGAAACCAGCGTATTATATCATTCAGAAAAAATGGTTGCATCGTCTGGACAAAGACCTTGAGGGTTTTAGGGATAAACATACGATCGCACAGGAATCAGATTCATTTATTGTTTTAAATTAGCTTGCTTGTTAAGTGCAATGCTCGGCGCAGAAGAGTTTAAATGTTGTAGTCATGGATGTTGAAATAATTAGAGAATATTGTCTTTCAAAAGAGCATGTGACCGAAGGCCTCCCGTTTGACCAGGATACGCTTGTGATGAAAGTTAGTGGAAAGATGTTCGCCCTTTTTAACATTGAGAACTTCGAATCAGTCAATCTAAAATGCGATCCGGAGAAGGCGGTTGTATTACGGGAGAAGTATACAGAGATCATTCCGGGTTACCATATGAACAAGAAGCACTGGAACACGGTGTATGTCAACAAAGGAGTTAATGACGCCATGGTCTTTGAACTCATCGATCACAGTTATGACCTTGTGCTAAAGTCCTTACCAAAGAACAGACGATGATCTGAGCCAAAAAAAAATGCGCCTGTTCCCAGACGCATTCCATTTATTTATCCAAAATTTTTAATTTATGATCACATCGTTTATGATATGCAGCACCCCGTTGGAACATTGGATATCTTTGGTCGTTACACTGATGTCTCCATTCAGCGTTTTTCCTGAATTTGTAATATCCAGATCAAGCCCCATGGTTGTTTGAACAGCGCTCAGTTCAATAGCAAACAATCCCTCTCCGTCTATTGTCGTGTTTTCCAGCATAGCTCTTCTAACAGAAGGTTCAATACTTGTGATCGGTTTGCTCTGTGCATTTAAGAATGCCTCCATTCCTTTTTGATTTGTTGCAAAGACCGTTTTGTTTTCCTCCGCTTCAAGCAATGCACGGTGCGTTCCTGTGATCTGAACGGCAGTTTTATATATTGCCAGATCCGGATTTATCGCTATATGACCAAAAATGCTCAATGGTGTTAACGCATCAACCATAAAATGGACATAACCGTTCGTTGCTTCTTTTGTCTGAATGGTTTGATAACCATTTAATTCAATGATACCGGCCGGATACTCGACAAAGATCGCCACAGGTCTTCCGTTAAGTGTATCGAGGAATTTAGACTTAATATAACCGCCATTAGGCAAATTATCCTTTGTGTAGCTTCCTTCCACGATATGATATTCCAACCATGACTTCAGTTCATCGGCTGTCATTCCTCCGACATCAATACCTGCAGCTAGCAGAGCATCATTGCTTGGTGGAAAGAAAGTAATTGAGTTTGTGCTGCTTAATATCGCTTTAAGACCTGCTTTATCGATCGCCTGTACGGTAATATCGTAACCGGCTTTTGCTTTTACCAGTTCATAAATATTCTTGTCAGGTCCGGGTACCGAAGGTGGATCATCGTCTCCACACGAACTAATAAATGTGATCGCCATTGCGACCAGCATTAGGGTAGTAATTCTTTTGAACAATTTCATTTAAACTAATTTCTTGTAAAGTTAGTAAAAATTATATTCATAGATATGCCTTTCAGTAACCAAGAATGAATGTGAATCAAGAAGCAATGTATCAAAAAGGTTACTTCATAAGGCGGGCCCGAAACATGGTATCAGCCCCGTCCGTATAGCCTTCCATATATTTAGTGTCGATCAGAGAAAGACCGAATTCCTCCTGAAGCCATTTTACGTTCTGCTCATTTTCATGTTCATAAACTGAGCAGGTTATATAGATCAGCTCTCCGCCATGTTTAAGATATCTGAGTGCGTTCATCAGGAGCTTACGTTGCAGAGCCACATAATCGTTCAATTTCTTTGGATTGAAGCGAAACAGCCATTCAGGGTTTCGTCCCCATGTACCGGAACCGGAACAAGGAACATCGGCCACTATCATATCAAACCCGCCTTCTTTGATCTCCTTCTTTTCTTCCTTTCCGCTCCTTTGGAAGACAAGAGATTTACCCTGGTTCGAGTTAAGGTCCAGCACAGCTTCAGAATAATCTATCACACCGGCACTCCTGAATCTTTTGTTAAGATTTTTAAGTATTGGAAGCCGGTTGTCCGAAACAAAAAAGCTGCATTTTTGAGATCTGGCCGCTAAGGCAAGGGTTTTACCACCTGATCCGGCACAACAATCCCAAATTTTATCTCCTTCAGCCGGCGCAAGATCGATCATTGTCCGTTGTGAGCTCAGATCCTGAATTTCATAATTCAATTTACTTTCTCCAAAGATGTTTTCAAGGTTCACCGATGGCTCTAAACCGATCGCATTCGGTACATCTTCGATAAAGATCGGTGACAGTGATGCTTTCTTCAAAAGTCCGATGGCCTGGTCCTTGTGTTTCTCATCCACACGTATCCATGTCAATGGCTGAGATATATGACTGTGTATAAATGCCTTACGATCGATCTGGCGAGAGATCCTGTCAATAAGAGGAAAGATCTTATCCGTGTTGATCTCTTCCTTTAATGCTTCAATACGTTGGTCAGGAGGCATTCCACTTAGTTCGATCCAATCTTCCTTACCAAAGCTTTTTAGAAGATGGATTAATTTTTCATCAAAAGCAGTTTCAGTGAGCACGATCCCTGTAAGCATTATCTTTTCAGGGTCGGATTTTGGCATAGCTTTTCTAACTCGGAGATACGCATAGCACAGCAATCTGATAAACCGGCGGTCAGACGAACCGGACCTTCTTTTTTTAAATTCTTCCCTCAGGTAAAGATGAAAAGGCTCTTTTCCTTTGTACTCCCTGAGAATGTCTATTGCGATCCTGAATTGATTCTCAGTTCGTTTCATAAATTTTTAATTATTCTACCGGTGTTAAATGGTGGTCCTGATATTTCAGGAAAAGAAGAGAAGAATTCTCGTTAAAGCCATTGTCAAAGATGAAATTATAACTGGAGGTAAGATAATTGAACTCCTTTTCACTGATAAAAAGCGAAAAATGTTCGCCGAAGGCCATTAGAAAATCACCGATAAAGTTCATCTGGTCATATCCCATGTAAGCATATTTCGATGGATCTTCAAAATTCAGTTCCCTAAAATTAATTCTGAAATTCTGAACTACAGAATCCTGCTGGTCGATGTATTCGTATGCCACAAGATGTACATTTAATTTGGTCCAGAAATTATAGTCGTTGTCTTCAAAATCAGCCCATGCATTCTCTCCGATCACCGTCACCTCTCTTTTAGAAGAAAAAATGCCACCGATGCTTGAATTAACAACTGTTTGGAAAAAAGAAGGGATATAAACGACATTGGCACTGTCCTTTGTAAGAAGAATATCCCATCTGTTGTGACGATTGTATGCTTCTTTCATATAGGAAATTGATCTTCTTCGGTCAAGTTCTTCAATGAGGTAGGGCACAAATTCCTTGTCCAGCGTATTTCCATCCCTCAGAATGATCAGTTTAGAATCCCGATGGTTCTTTTCAAGGAAATCTACTAAAAGCCTTGCTTTTATCTTGTTGCCTGGAATGCAGCTGTACAACAAAGGATTGTTTTTCGTGGATTCAGTCACGCCGGTAAAAGGAGAAAAGACAGGAATACCATTTTCCAGAGAAAACCGAGAAACGATCTCTATTTGTTCCTTACCGATCGGCCCGATGATAAGATCCATTTCCCTGATCTCCCTTTTCCTCAGGATGTCTTTGAGTGTATTAGTATCGTTCTTGTTGTCGTATATATAAAGGCTGAGATTCAAGCCTCTGTCCTTCAACTCATTCAGGGCCATTTCCAGCCCCTGGTAATACTCCAGCACCGCATTGGAGTAAGATCTTTCAACGTTGGTTCTGGCCCGGTAAAAGAATGGGAGTATCAATGCCACTTTGAACTGCTCTTTATGGGGTGCTACTTTATAATACTCACCATGGAAGAATGTCTCAGAAGACACATCCGCTCTAATTATTTCATCGCCATCCTCCTGAACAGCGTTCTCAGATTCCTTCTCATCGTTTTCAGGAATTTCGTCGTTAGTAAAGATCTCGTTTTCATAAACGATCTCAGGATTCCCTTCTGGCTGCTTTGCAGCACCTGAAAGCAGATCACATGAGATTATCCCGGCACAAAGTATCAGGATAAGCAGGCTATTCCCACTCAATTGTAGAAGGCGGTTTCGAACTAATATCATATACAACGCGGTTTACACCTTTGATTTGGTTAATGATCCGGTTAGAGACCTCTGCTAGGAAAGCTGCCGGAAGTTCAGCCCAGTCAGCTGTCATTCCGTCAACGGATGTGACTGCTCTAAGGCAGATCACATTTTCGTAGGTACGCTCATCTCCCATCACCCCAACGGATTGTATGGGCAGGAATATAGCTAAAGCCTGCCAAACCTGATCATACAGGTCCCATTTTTTCAAAGAATCAATAAATATTGCATCGGCTTCTTTGAGCACCCTCAGTTTATCACGGGTAATCTCTCCAAGTGCTCTTATTGACAACCCCGGTCCAGGGAAAGGGTGTCTTCCGATGATCTCTTCCGGCACTCCGGCTTCTCTTCCAATTCTTCTTACCTCATCCTTAAAAAGCGAACGCAGTGGTTCAAGCAGTTTAAGGTGCATACGGTCTGGTAATCCACCCACATTGTGGTGGGACTTAATGGTCACAGAAGGACCGTTAACGGAAACCGACTCTATGACATCAGGGTAGATAGTACCCTGTGCAAGCCATTTTGCGCCGTCAATACTTTTTGATTCATCTTCAAATACTTCTATAAATACTCTTCCGATAACTTTTCTTTTCTTTTCAGGGTCCGACACCCCTTCGAGTTCATCAAGGAATTTATCCGAAGCATTTACTCCTTTCACGTTCAGTCCCATTCGTTTATATGCTTCAAGGACATTTGTGAATTCATCTTTTCGCAACAGACCGTTGTCGATAAATATGCTTACGAGATTTTCTCCAATAGCTTTATGAATAAGTGCTGCAGCGACGGAAGAATCCACACCGCCACTTAGCCCAAGTATCACTTTATCATCACCGATCTGTTCCTTTATCTGTGCGACAGTCGTTTCAATAAAATGGGCAGGGGTCCAATCCTGAACGCAACCGCAGATATCGACACAAAAATTCTTCAGGATCACTTTACCCTGAGTGGTATGAGTCACCTCCGGGTGGAACTGAATCCCATAGACACTTTTATCTTTTACCTTATAAGCTGCTACCTGAACTGAATCCGTGCTGGCGAGGATCGTAAAATTTTCGGGGTATTCTGTTATTGTATCCCCGTGAGACATCCATACCTGTGAGGTAGAATGAAGATCATTTAGCAGATTATCTTTCTCTTTGACGTGCAACATTGCTCTTCCGTATTCACGGTGCTTTGAAGCAGCGACCACGCCCTGGTTCATCTGAGCTATCAGTTGCGCCCCGTAACAAATGCCAAGAACGGGGATATCCATGTCCATTACCGGAAGATCTGTCCTCGGTGAACNNTGGGCTGCCTGAAAGAATAACACCTTTAACGCTGGCATCGATATCAGGTATATGATTAAAAGGGTGGATCTCACAGTATATATTCAGTTCCCTTACACGGCGTGCTATTAACTGGGTATACTGGGAGCCAAAATCGAGAATTAGAATCTTTTCTTCCATAAATCCGGGACAAGCCGCAAAATTAGAAGAATAAGGTTTGTAAAAGGAGGGTAAAAGAGAAAATTAAGTCAATATTCAGATTATTCTTCAACAAACTTATATCCCACACCTCTCAGCGATTTAAAATAAATCGGGTTTTTAGGGTCCGGTTCAAAGTATTTCCTGAAAGCAAGGATAAAATTATCGATGGTCCTGGTAGAAGGATATACGGAATATCCCCATACTGTCTGCAATATCTTCTCACGGCTGACCACTTCATTCTTGTTCTCAATTAAAAGTTTCAACAGCAACGCTTCTTTTTTGGTAAGTGAAAATTTGCCTTTAACACCAACAGCCTCATAACTGATAAAATTGACATAGTTCTGGCCAAATTCGTACTCATTGGCAATATGCCTGCTTTCGGTCTCATCGTTCCGATCGATAAGCCGTTTGATCCGCAGCATCAATTCTTCCAGGTTGAACGGTTTGGTAATATAATCGTCGCCACCTTTCTTTAATCCGAGGATCCTGTCCTCAACTGAGCTTTTAGCGGAAAGGAAAAGTATCGGAATTTGCGAATCATGTAAACGAATGTTCTCACAAACCGCAATTCCATCGATGTTCGGGATCATGATATCAAGAATGACCAGATCGAACTTCTGTTCTTTAAATTTGTTGATCGCTGAAAGGCCGTCGTGTACCACGATGGGATGATAATCATCAATTTCAAGATTTAGTTTAATGGTTTCAGCTAAATGCTTCTCGTCTTCAACTAGGAGTATTCGTTTTTTCATAATATGTTCATTTCCAAACTGAAACTGGATTTACGAAAAGTAGGTACAAATGGCCCAATTCACAAATTGGTAGTCCAAAGAACATCAGTAAATTCAATTTTTTTGTCACACATCCATCATTTTTTGGATACCGGAAGTTTTATTTTAAAAATAGTACCTGTCGGCTCATTGTCTTCTATTAACACTTTTCCTTTATGCTTTTTCACCACTTGTTTAACGATAAAAAGTCCTAATCCAGTACCTTTTGTTTCCCTGGTCTCCTCATCCTGAATTCTGTAAAACCTTTTGAACACCTTACCCTTCAGCCGATGTGGAATTCCTATCCCCTGGTCACGGACCTCTATTGTGATCCATTCCTTATCCTGCTCAAGCACTAAATGTACAGGATTCTCATTGCTGTATTTTATCGCATTCTCAACCAGGTTATTTACAGAAATACGAAGGACAAAACGATCCCCTCTAAAAAGAACATTGTCCTGTATTTCGGCAGATATTTCATTTTTATGGATGTAAGCGGCAACGACATTATTCATCAGATCGGTCACCGAGAACTCTTCATGATCGTAATGGTATTTCTCCTTTTCTATCTGCATTGCTGTTAGCATGTTCTCGGTAAGTTCATCGAGACGATCGGCATTTTGCACTGCTTTTCCGAGCAATTCCAACTGTTTTTCACGGTCCAGGTCCCTGCGCATAATCGTTTGCAGCATCAATTTAATCGCCGCGATCGGTGTCTTAAACTCATGGGTCACCGATAGCAGAAAGTTGGTCTGTTGTTTGTTCAGATTAAAAAGTGCGCTTACACTGTAATACACCCCGTAGATACCCAATCCGACCAGCAAAGCCAGCAATAGCGCCTGAAAGACGTGCAACCGGATCTTATTGTTCAGGTCATTCCCTATCTCTTTGATCTTGCTGGGTGATATTTCAATGCTAACAAAATTATGGTTATCGATGCGGCTGTATTCAGCTACATAACTGCCGATGAACTTTTCCCTCAGGTATTGATTGAGCATTTGAGTATCCAGTTCCAACTCAATCTGTTTCAGGTACCAGACAGAATTATCCAGACCTCTTAACTGTTCAGCTTTTCCTTGTTCTATGACATTCAGGATACAGGCCAGTCTACCTGCATCTAGTCCTTTTTTATTGAGTTTGGCCTCATTAATTGAAAAATTGACCAATGAATATGTCAGCCAGCCAAAAGCAGCTATAACATAAATAATGATCAGAATAAAGAACAGGCGAAGTTTCATCGATAGCGAAAATAGTGTTTACCCGGTTAATTTTGTCTGAATAGCTAAGTCATTTGTCAGTTAAAACATATACAAGAAGGCAACTGTCCCTGAGAAACGGGAAGGACCGGCAGGAAGTATGGATCGCTTATAAGGGTGTGATATACGATGCGAGCGATAGCAGGCTATGGCACACCGGCATGCATTACGAGCACTGGTCAGGGCAGGATCTCACTGATGAATTAAAGGATGCGCCGCATACAGAATCAGTTTTTCAGCGGTTGCCTATTGTGGGGCATCTTGCTGACTGATCTTTCCGACCCGACGTTCGTGTCTCCCTCCTTCAAAGGTTTCCGAAAGGAAGGCCTCAACGATCTGAAGAGCCATATCCTCAGTAATAAAACGTGATGGCAGGCAAAGCACATTGGCATTGTTATGCTGACGTCCCAGGGCCCCCAGTTCAGGGTTCCAGGCCAAAGCCGCCCGTACACCTTTATGCTTGTTAGCGGTCATACAAACGCCATTTCCACTGCCGCAGATCAATATACCAAGGTCAGCTTCTCCTCGCTCAACTGCATTTGCAACCGGGTGGGCAAAGTCAGGATAATCGACTGAATCTTCTGCATCCGTGCCGAAGTTTATAAACTCATGCTCACTGGAGAGTGAATTGATCACCTTCATTTTGAGGGCAGTTCCTGCGTGATCATTTCCTATTGCTATTTTCATAATGTATCCTTTTCGCGCTGACGTTCAACTCTACCGGCAATAATAATACCTATTTCGTAGAGCACATAGATCGGGAATGACAGAAGTATCTGGCTCATTACATCCGGAGGTGTAATAATTGACGACAAGATAAGTGTAACGACCATTGCATGTTTTCTGTATTTCTTGAGGAACGATTTACCTACAAGCCCGAGTTTTGAAAGAAAATAAATGATCAGAGGCAATTCAAAAACGATCCCTGTTGCCAGGGTCAATGTGGTCACAAAGGATACATAGGACTGAATGGTCCATACATTCTGGATCATGTCCGACACGGAATAATTGCCCATGAAGCTGAGTGACAAAGGTGTTAAGATAAGGTACCCAAAAACGATCCCGATCATAAAAAGCATAGAGCTTACGAGAACGACACCAGTTGTCCTGCTTCTTTCCGATGGCTTGAGTGCCGGTTTCAGAAATCGCCAGAACTCCCATAAGATGTAGGGAAATGCAACTATGATCCCTGTTATCATGGAAATGGTAAGGTGATAGATAAGCTGTCCGGCTACGGTAATATTCTGCGTGTTAAATTCAAATCCTCCGATGCAAAGATTATCTGCATCGTATAACCAGTAAGATATGTCGCATAAGATGCGATAGGTAATAAAATTTTCCCTTGCCGGGCTGAAAATAATGTTATCAAAAATAAAGGTGCCAAAGATAAAAGCTACGATCGCAAGCGATGCGACCACAGCAACCGAACGCACTAAATGCCATCTCAGTTCCTCAAGGTGCTCGAGGAACGACATGTTCTTGTCATGCTTGTCGACATCTATCTGATCGAGTGCCATTTTTTATATTGACATTCCACCACACAGGCTGATCACCTGTCCGGTAATATATGACGACATATCGCTGGCCAAAAAGAGGGTAAGATTGGCAACATCTTCAGCTGTACCGGATCTTTTCAAAGGAATACCATCAACCCATCCTTTCACCACATCTTCATCCAACTGGCCTGTCATTTCTGTTGCAATGAAACCGGGAGCGATAGCGTTACAACGCACGTTTCTTGACCCCAGTTCTTTTGCTACGGATTTTGTAAAGCCGAGTATCCCAGCCTTTGAAGCTGCATAATTGGCCTGGCCTGCGTTACCACCAACACCAACTACCGATGACATATTGATTATGCTCCCGTCACGATTCTTCAGGAAAGTCCTTAAGCACGCCTTGGTCATGTTAAAAACAGATTTGAGGTTCACATTTATTACGTCATCCCATTGATCCTCGCTCATACGCATGAGCAGATTATCTTTGGTGATACCGGCATTGTTTACCAGAACATTAACAGTTCCGAAATCGGACAGTATCTGTTCGACAAGTTCATTGGCTGCATTAAAATCAGCGGCATCTGACTTATACCCTTTTACTAAAGTGTCATATTTCCCTGTGATCTCAGCTTCCAGTTCACGTGCTTTGGTTTCAGAACTGCTGAAGGTGAAGGCAACTTTAGCGCCCTGTTCTGCCATTTTTTCTACTATCCCTTTACCAATGCCACGGGTTCCACCGGTTACGATCACGACTTTATCCTGGAGTAACTTCATTATTGATTCTTTGAGTGGCAAAAATAAGGTTGTATTCTGAATTTGGAATACCTATTGATCTAAATGCCCGAAGAATAAAAAAACCCCGGCTAAGTAAGCCGGGGCAAATATCAACTAGAAATCTATCGAAAAACTTATTAAATGTCGTCTTTTCTCTGGACAGCGAATTTACCTTCTTTAACAAGGTATGAATTTATACCAACTTTCAGCTTTCCTGAGAATGTTCCTCTTATGGTGTCTCCTACGGCGCCATACTCAAGCACATTGATAATCAGGTTTGTTTCTGGGTCTGTCTGATAAGTGACCTCTTTAACCTTATCGCCTTTGTTGCCGGTGATCTCAAGCAACACATCGTCCTCGTCAGCTTGTTTGAAGATACCTGGTTTGTTGCCAGGGAACTCCATCAATACTTCCGTCTTGCCTTGTTTGGAATCATTTCCGGTAATAATGATCCTGGTAATATCAAATGCTGTTTTGTAATTAGCAGTATTTCCAGTGGTTGTAAGAACGAGCTGGTAAAAGTATAACCCCATTTTAAAACTGGTGTATACGATCGGATCAGTCGTGTTATTATTGTTATCGTCATTTTTCGCAGGAGGTGTTGACGTATCATCACCACAACCTGAGGACAATAAGAGTGCAGGCATAATGAATGCTCCAAGGATCAATATTTTAATAAATTTCATTTTCTTAAACTTTCTGGTTACAATATTATTCAAGTTGTTCAAATTAACAACTTCCCAAGGTCAAACCTCGGTAAAATATACCTTGTCGTATTATTGACCGGGAGCCGTATCACCTTCAATGGCGATCAGTTCCACTTCAAATATCAACACCGAGTTACCTGGGATCCCTCTGTTTCCTCTTGGTCCGTAACCTAGATCCGATGGGACGAACACTTCCCATTTCGAACCTACTTTCATTAACTGAAGTGCTTCGGTCCATCCTGGGATCACCTGTCCGACACCAAAAGTAACCGGTTCTCCGCGTTCTACCGAACTGTCAAAGACCTTGCCGTCGATAAATTTCCCAGTGTAATGTGTTACCACACGGTCTTCAGCTGCCGGCATAGGACCGTCACCTTCAGTGATCACTTTATATTGCAGACCACTGGCTGTAGTTACAACACCTTTCTTTTTTGCATTTTCAGCAAGGAATTTCTCACCTATCGCTTTATTGGCATCACTCTCTTTTTGTGCAATTGACTGAAGAAAATCACTATAGATGATCTTGGCTGACTCCATATCGAATTTAGGAGAATCAATGGCCTCAAAATGATCTACCATTCCTTTCACCATAGCATCGTAATTGAGACTTTTTACATTTGTCTGCTTAAGCTGACTTGCAAGTATTATCCCAAGGGCATATGAGGCAGAGTCTCTTTCATTCTCAAGTTTAACCTTTTTCTGTGCGAAACTTTGAGTCGTAAGTAACATCAGGCATAACGCAATGATTGTTTTCGTTCTTTTCATATTAATTGTTCTTATAAACTTCTATCAGTGTTAAATTCACCTGGAGGATCGAGTAAGGAGGAATGCTTTGTGCACCCTGATCTCCGAAAGCCAGTTTTGGCGGAACCGTAAGTTCCCACTCACTGCCGCTTTTCATTCCGGCCAGCGCTTCGACCATTCCGGGAAACATAATTTCATTGGTATAGAGCATTTTCTGAGGTTGCCCCATTTGTCTGCTGCTAAAAAGGATCTCTCCTCCATACAGACTTATATCGTAATGAATCTCTACGGAGTCTCCGAGCTGAGGTTGTACGCCGTCACCTTCAGATATCACTTTGTACTGCAAGCCTGACTCGTTCGTATTCACACCTTCTTTGGCTTTGTTCTCCTCCATGGCATCTGCGACATACCTTACCGCCATTTTTTTATCATAAACGTTCACAAGGCTTTCCGCAGATTCCTCGTTCATAACAGATGACGAATCATTTTCAAGGTATTCACGAACGGCTTGTTCAAACACCTCGTGATTAATACCATCCCAATGTTTAACGTCCTTCAGGAACCTGGAGATCATCATGCCATAGGCATAAGAAAAGCTATCGACATCGGATGTAAGTTCAACATCTTCGACTTTTCCGCCGGATCTATCTCCGCAATTTTGAAAAAGGGAGCCAACAAAAAGGGCTACCAAAACGAATGCGGTATTAGTTGATCTCAGATACTGCGCCTTTGTATATTTCATTCTTTCTTTCTTTAATTTCTTCATCTTCAATATATGTATCATAGTCACATGACTTATCGATCATTCCGTTCGGTCCGATCTCGATGATCCTTGTTGCCAGGGATTGAATAAACGTGTGGTCATGGGAGGTAAACAACAGTGTTCCGGCAAAGTCCTTCAGGCCGTTGTTAAAAGCTGTTATTGACTCAAGGTCAAGGTGGTTCGTAGGTTCATCAAGGATCAACAGATTAGGGGACGCCAACATCAGTTTTGATATCATGCATCTTACCTTTTCCCCTCCTGACAATACATTGCACTTTTTGAACACTTCTTCTCCAGAGAACAGCATTTTCCCCAGGAATCCCCTAATGTAGGTTTCATCTTTTTCTTCTGAATACTGCCTTAGCCAGTCAACGAGATTGAGGTTATTGTTGAAATAGGCGTCATTTTCATTCGGCAAGTACGCTTTTGTAATTGTTACGCCCCATTCTTCAGTACCTGTGGTAGGTTCCAGTTCACCCATAATAACCTTATACAGGTTGGTAAGAGCAAGACTATTCCTCGAAAGGAAAGCTACCTTTTCACCTCTGTAAATACTAAAATTCAGATCTTTAAAATAATGCCCGTAACTAAGGTCCTTCACATTAAGGATCTGATCTCCCGCTATCCTTTCTTGTTGAAAGATAATGCCCGGGTATCTTCTGCTCGATGGTTCGATCGAATCCACATCCAGTTTTTCCAGCATTTTCTTTCGTGAAGTTGCCTGCTTGGACTTCTTCACATTGGCACTAAATCTTTCGATAAAGGCCTGCAGCTCCTTTTTCCTTTCTTCGGCTTTCTTATTCTGCTGAAGTTGTTGTTTTAACGCTAGCTGACTGGACTCGTACCAGAAGGAGTAATTACCACCGTATACTTTGATCTTCCCAAAATCGACATCCACGATATCCGTACACACGGCATCAAGAAAGTGCCTGTCGTGAGAAACAACGATCACAATGTTCTTTGATTCAGCAAGGAAATTCTCCAGCCACGAGATCGTTTCAACGTCAAGATCGTTTGTCGGCTCATCCAGGAGAAGGACGTCCGGGTTGCCGAACAATGCCTGAGCCAGCAATACCCTTACTTTCTGATTGTTATTAAGGTCTGACATCAGGTGCTGATGAAACTCATCACCGACACCCAGTGCACTTAACAATTCACCTGCTTCGCTCTCTGAGGTCCAGCCACCCATTTCACCGTATTTTTCTTCCAGTTCGGAAGCACGAATTCCATCTTCGTCATTAAAATCCGGTTTCATATAAATGGCGTCCTTTTCCTTCATGATGTCGTACATTTCCTTGTACCCCATAATAACGGTCTCAAGGACAGTGTACTCATCGTAAGCAAAGTGATCCTGTTTCAGCACAGCTATCCGCTGACCAGGAGTGATGGAAATAGACCCTGTAGTAGGCTCTATTTCACCGGAAAGGATCTTCAGAAAAGTAGATTTCCCGGCACCGTTTGCACCAATGACGCCATAACAATTTCCCTCAGTAAATTTTACATTTACCTCTTCAAACAATACGCGTTTTCCAAAACGCAGGGAAACATTGGATGTATTTAGCATACTGAATTCCTAATTAGGGCTGCAAAAGTAGCTGTTTAAAGGGAAATCCCCATAACCGTATTTAGCATGGGACCCTACTTTTTTCAGAAAAATCCCAATTCAATTATTGGCGAACATAATTTTCAATTGAGAAACCGCATCACCAGCGGATATCAGGGGAATAATCTTTTTATCGCCCATTTAGATCCCACTTTCGTGTACTGAAAACGATCGTGCAGCCTGTCAGGCTTGCCTTGCCAAAATTCGAACAGGTGCGGGTCAATAAAATACCCACCCCAGTGTTCTGGCCTTGGCGGCTCCTCCCCTGAAAATTTTTCAGTTAACTGCTGTACCTTTTGTATCAGTTGATCCATGCTTTCCAGCTCCTCGCTCTGGCTGGATGCGATGGCTCCAATACGGCTTCCGAAGGGCCGGCTGTTGAAATAATCGTCGGATTCTTTTGCAGAGACCTTAAATGCTTTACCTAAAACTCTTATCTGCCTTTCAGAGTTTTCCCAGAAGAAGTTCATCGCAACGTTCTCATTCCCGTTAATCTCCACCCCCTTTTCACTCTTGTAATTGGTGAAAAAGATAAATTTTTCATCATCGTAGCCTTTGAGTAATACGACCCTTGAATTTGGGATATTATTCAAACTGGTAGAAAGGACAAAAGCATTTGATTCTGCCTCGGTATCCACCGCTATTCTGAACCAGGCATCGAACAGTTCCATCGGATGATCTGTAAGATGGCCTTCATTCAGTTCATTTTTTCCGTAAGATCTTCTAATTTCCCTTGGATCCAGCATTTTTACATTCGCTTAAAATAAATCGCCCGCAAGGTATATAATAATGACTACTGTCTCTTAATTACAACCTTACTAACGGCATGATTATTCTCAGTGAGGACGTGAAGAAAATAAATTCCTGATGCAAAATTCAGGACTGGGATCCGGTAAAGCCCCTCTTGTTGAAGGTCCTTGCCATCGGCAACAAAAATGGTTTTGCCGGTACAATCCGCAAGTCTGAATTCCAGCTTTCTGTCATTTATCTTTTGTGCGAACTGAACGTAGAACAGATCAGTTGCCGGATCTGGGTAAACCTTGTGATCAAAGTCTGTGTCACTTTCATCGCCCAGAGACCACGACGTGAATACATACGTTGTACTGTCAATACATTCGCACCCATTATCGGTCCTGATTCTGAGGATCACTCGGTATTGTGTTTCGGGAAATTCAAAATTATTAACTGCATTTATCACACCATTTTGAGTCCCTGAACCTTCAAATACCCATGTATAAGCGGATGGGTCTAAAGACTGATCATCGGGAGTAAAATACCATAGCGTTCTGATCGAGTCTGATCTCGTAGCAGTAAAGCCACACTCCGGTGTTTGTTCAATCGTGACAGCCTTGTTTTTCTTGTCGACGCATCCACCATCAATAACGGCCTCTAATGTTACATTAAAAGTGGAGGTAGAGTTAACATCATATACATGTGTTGGCGAGGTAAAGTCAGAGCTGTCCTGATCTCCGAAGAACCATTTGTACGAAATGGAGCCTTCTGTGTATTTCGTTGTATTGATAAACTGCACCACCTTTCCTGAACATCCGTCATTTACAATAAATGAAGCTGCCGGCTGTGCACTTACTTTTAATTCTTTAGAAACGGCCGATTCACAACCGTTAACCGCATTTACGGTAAGAGTTACCACCTTTTCTCCTAATTGTCCGTACTTATGTGAAGGTTCAAATTGAGTAGATGAATCCCCATCACCAAAATCCCAGACATATACCACGTTCAAACCTTTTGGAACAGTGGTAAGATTTTTAAACTCCACCGGAAGGTTCTCACACGCCTTCAGAAAGGTGAAGTCAGCTTGCGGAGCAGGTAAGATCGTAACCTGTTTGATTATAGAATCCTTACACCCGAACTGCGTTACGGCCACCATTTCGACATCATAAACATCCCCTTTGGTGTACTGGTGATAGATGTCCTTTAGCGTACCAACCGTTCCATCACCAAACCGCCAGTAACTCCCGACGGGATCTGATGAACTGATGGTTGAGGTATTTGTGAACCTGATCGGGGCGCCACTGCAGGCACCTTCAACGTCGAAATCAGCTACCGGTCTGGCAAACAGGTTTGCATTCTTAGTCAGTTCGCTGATACAACCATTTGCAAAAGCTTTCAACGTTACCTGATAGCTGCCTGGTGATCCATACTGATGCGAAGGATCTTTCTTAACAGATGTCGTATTATCACCAAAATCCCATAGATAATTTAATGTCCCGGATCCAATGGTAGTGGTGTTAATGAAACTTGCTGGTGTACCTTCACAAGAACTTTCAACGGTAAATTCCGCCAATGGAATTTCATAGACCTCCACAATAAATGTGGTATCTGCTTTAATGCCATTATCAGTGGTCAGGGTCAAAGTAACTGTGTATACTCCGAAGGTATCATAGGTGTAAATTGGTTCAGCAGAAGTTGCCTCGTTCCCGTCGCCGAAATCCCAGTGATAGTAAAGAAAACCTTTGCTTATATAAGATAGGTTTTCGAAAGAAACTGCCTCACCATCGCATACGTTCTTAAAATCAACTTTCGGCACCGGAGTCGGTGCAATGTAAATATACCTGAGCACAGATGAATCACACGAATTGCTTAGATCACTGATCACCACTGAAAGCAGCACAATGCTGTCCGCCCAGCCCTTGGTTACGCGGTATACGACCTTGCCGTTCTGCGCACCGGGATGAAAAACAGATGTGTCAGCTGAAGGAACGGAGACTCCATTTTTACTCAACAGGGACACTTCGCTGATCACCCATTTATTACCGTAATCGCTGTTCAAAAAACCTGTTGGCGGCAGCAGCTCATACTCAATGACCTTCTTTTCGGCGACAATATCCGGATCGCTTTCCGTTCCGGCCCTGAACTGACCTTCAAACACAGCACCCTTTGACACCTTTGATCCGACAGGAGGCGACAGCACGACGGCATTTACAGAGAAACGTTCAGAGGAGCACAATTTCCGGTAGAACACCTTGCCGTTCCAGTAAAAGTTGGTCAGCACACCTGAGAAATCGTTGGTAAGGACTGTGTTCCCTTCAATATTTACATCTGAATTATCAATATCCATTTTCCCGTTGGTAAAAGTGATGCTTGAAAAATCCGTATCCACATAAAAGGCCATTGTGGTTCCTGCAGGAACATGTAAAGGGTCCTTCAGACCAAATGAATAAAACCGGCCATATCCATTTACCGAAAGGGTGTCATTAACCAGTTTCAATTCTTTCCAGTCGTTCTGATTTGTTTCACTGCCCCTGTACGATCCGATTTTCACATACACCTTCATATCGTATTTCCCACTGTATGCAAAATGTTGTGCGAGGCTGTCAATAATAATATCATTCTTTGCGTATACATTGAACATCGAACCCGGCCCTGTGTTAGTGATATTAAACCGGTACAGCCCAGCGAATGAGGAGATGTCATTCTTGTTTAGCCTGGAATTTTCACAATAGAACGTTTGGGACGAACTAATGACAGGGGTTTCAAAAGGTGTTCCCTGTCCAATATTACTTCCTCCGAGCTTTTGAGAAAACCAAAACGTCGAATCGTATATGCCTCGATCTGTAGAAAGAACCACTGTCCCTGTGCCACATCTTTCGACATCTTTCGGGTTTGGATCTGTTGGAGGAGGGGATGAAGATCTTTTCCTGATAATCGTATCGTTTGCATGTACCTTGTCACTGTCATGTGACGTAAATAGCTGAAATGAGAAAATGCCCCCGTTTTCAGTATTTATAGAGTCAGGCATTACGATGGTTGTTGATTTTCCCTGAGACAGTGAAGGTATAGTATCAAATGAGGAATAGCTGCCGGAATTCACATGTACCAGAATTCCTGACAAGTTTTTGAATCCTACGTTCTTCACTTCCACCTCAACCGCCTGTTTTTTCATCGGACAGGCCTGATCATACATTTGCACCAAGTCAACCGGGCTGACGTCAAAATCAAATTTTTCAAAAAGGGCGACATTGTCAAGTATAAAGAACCCCCTGTAATTGATCGTAGTGGTCGTCACCCACCGAAACCTCGAACTGAAGGTAGGATACCCCTTATATATGTCGATATTCAACTCATAATCGTTTGGGGTTCCATCGACCACCCCATTGGCCTGGGACCAGATGCTCCGCCATGTTTTACCGGTATCAACGGAAACCTCAAAATGTATCCATGCAGAGTCCTGCACAAAGGTTTGTTTCGAAAATGAAACATTGAAATTAGTTAAACCAACGGTAGATACATCCGGCAACTGAAGAGTAACTTCCTCCGCCTGCGCATTTGTTGCCGTTCCGCCTGTTGAGCCGCCATTGTATGCATCAAAAACCGCAAAACCGTCACTCACGGGAGGGGCAGGGTGAAAGATCTTGCTTTCAAAATAAAATTTATCGTACACCGTGTTTCCTTTAACGGTGGTATTTATCCATCCGGATGGCGGAGTAGTGTCAGAAAGACTTGAAAAATCCTCATAGATCAGGAAATTTTGAGCGCGCGTACTGAAAGCCAATAGACTAAAAAATATAAATATGTTTATTGCTTTCATTATCGGTATTTTGGTTTTACAGGGTAGATGCACCTACCTGCTTATTATCACAGGTATTTCTATTGATTGTCCGGAATTATTTGTGCAGATCAATATATAGACTCCTTTATTAATTCCGCTTACGTCAAATTTATACATTGATGTTACCTTGTTTAATTGTTCAGTCATGACGATCCTGCCAGCTATGTCTGTCAGCCTCAGTTGATCGGGAACAGCAGTTACACTTTCGTCAAAAGCAATATTGAGGACATCG
The DNA here is from genome assembly GCA_002436505.1 of Bacteroidetes bacterium UBA6491. Classification (GTDB taxonomy): domain Bacteria; phylum Bacteroidota; class Bacteroidia; order NS11-12g; family UBA9320; genus UBA6491. The sequence continues at coordinate 21,094 of DJML01000136.1, forward strand.
GTAGCTGGATTCGGGAAGACAGTAATTCCTGAGTTTTTGACCTGATTAAAGCCAAGTCCCCATGAAGTGCGTACTGTATTTGACGAATCAAAGCATTCGCAACCTTCAGAATTTTTTATATTTAATATTACACTGTAATCAGATTCAGTATATTCAAATTTGTGGACCGGAGAAGCATCTGTGCTTACACCGCTTCCTACAAAAACCCAGGTATAATCATGATTCTGACTATCAAGCTCTACCGGTTCGAACTTCCATACAGCCCGGTCAGTAGCGGAACGAATCGATCTAAATTCACACACAGGATTTACAGATATTGTCACCGGCTCGGTATAAATATCGGAGCAGCCCTGGTAGTCAGTATATACTCTCAGGTTGACAATAAAAGTTGTGGTTTTTTCAACCCTGTAAGCGTGGACCGGGGAGTGGAGGGCTGAAGTGTAGCCATCTCCGAAATCCCATTCAAAATGCAATGTTCCGTCACTTTGTTCAGAAAAATTGGTGAACACCACTCCCTGGCCGTCACAAGAACCGCTGAAAGAAAATTTTGCGTTTGGCTTCACCTTTACGATCACGAGACTGTCCTTACGGTCAGAACAACCGTTATTGGCTGTTGCCCTGAGTGCCACAAGCGTTTCACCTGTATTCTGATAGTTGTTGACAGGGTTGATATCGGTACTGAACCTTCCATCACCAAAGGACCACTGGTATTTCACATTTAGCCCGGCAGTATCCTTCGTTTTATTGTAAAATTTAGTTTCGACATCAAAGCATGCCAGGCCAACATCGAAATTTGCTTTTGGAGATGGCAGTACGCTGACCATTTTAGTGAAGGTGTCAGAACACTGGAACTGAGAAGCAGTAATCAATTTCACCGAAAGACCACCTGATTCAGGCATGACCCCTTTCCAGTCTTTGGTAGTAGAGAACAATTGATCGTTTAAAAGCCACTTGTATCCAAGGTTACCCTCCCCTGAATATTTAACATTTGAAAAGAGAAGGAATGTATCATAATTACACCTTCCTTCCGCACTGAAAGTCACTTCGGGGCGATGGAACTGAAACACATTCCTTCCTACTGTATCGGCACATGCGACATTTGAAGCAATAAGATTTACAAAATAAGTACCAGGAGAATTATAGATGTGTTCAACCGTGACACTGTCATTGATCCTTTGGCCATCGATCAGCCAGGTTATTTTTTCACTTGATTTTATTCTTAATGCTTCAAGGTGTATCGGTTCCCCTTCACAGGCAAACTTTGCATCGATAAGAGGGCGAGGCCTCGAAAGGACGTTCACCTCCCGGGTCACTGATGCAGATATTCCAAAGCTGTTCGTTGCAGTAAGTTTAACCTTGTATTTTCCTGCCGTATTATAGACCTTCACCTGGTTCGAGCCCTTTGAAGTTGTCCCGTCCCCAAAATCCCATTTATAGGTAAGATCCGGTTGATTTATAGTTTTTGCCTCAACTTCAAAGAACATCTGATTTCCTGTGCAAACCTCTTTTACCAAAAACCAGGGAGCAGGTAAAAGGGATACCTGTACGATCCTTGTTATTGATGTATCACATCCATTGGTAAGGTCAAATACGGTAAATGTGATCGCTATGGTGGAATCGGTCAACCATCCTTTGGGCGTAAACACCAGTTTATAGTCGATGTTAAACAATGGAGGGACAAAATAATAAAGTGAATCCGGCACTTTAACGCCTCCGGAAGTGGTAACATTTATATTATCGATCACCCATAATTTCCCATAATCCTTGTTCGTCATAATGGAAGGACCGGTTATATCATATACGACTTGTCCCTTTTCAGAGATCTGATCCGGGTTCGAATACGTTCCTGCCTTAAAAAGGCCATTAAATCCTGTTCCCGCCTTTAAAGTCACGCCTTTGGGTCTGGAGATAATTCTTACTGCAACGGAATCGGGTTCTGACGTACAGACGGTCCAGTAATGGATCTCTCCGTCCCAGGATAGTCCGGTGTACAATTTCCCTCCTGAGACAAACCTTTTGTTGGTCACCCTGTCAGAGAATACTGACATGGAAGGAACATCAATGGACACATGGACCCTTTTAAAAGTAAACGGTGCGTTCCCTCTTATGGCAAGACAGAAACTCGCCGTATCATTTTCGAACAATTCAATCAGTTTGACCGGTAGTTTCGTAAATTCACCCCATCCACCGGCTTCTCCATCAATGGAAGCGATGATGGACCATGCCGAGGAGTCTGACTCATGCCCTTTGTAATCCCCTTTCTTATAATAAATATCTGCTTTGAACGAACCTTTGTCCCTGAAGTGCTGGCCAAGTGAATGGATCACCATATGCTCATTTGCAATCACGCGCACAAAGGCACCACCCGAAGAAGGAGTACTAAATCCGTTAAGTCCCTGATAGGTATTTACCTTGCCACTGAACAATTTAGAAGATCTGACAATAAACGTGTCATCTGCTGTGATCAAAGGAGTGGTAAACATTTTACCTTTCCCCTGGATCACATTGTTCCGGTCAAACCAGAATGTAGTAT
>DJML01000045.1 GCA_002436505.1 Bacteroidetes bacterium UBA6491
AAGAACGCGAACGGCAACCACTGTCGCTCCTTCGGCTACTCCAATAACACCAATATTATTGTCAATGGCCGCCACAGTTCCGGCTACGTGTGTTCCGTGTCCGTGCTGGTCATCCGGGTTATTCCATTCTTTTCCTCCGAGGAAAGATCGGCTTTCTCCCTGATTTTTATGCCAGTTACCACTTACATTCAGATCACTGTGATCAAGATCGATACCTGAGTCAATGATCCAGGCCTTCTTACCATTTCCACTTCTTGAGCCATGCAATGCTATACCGCCCGGAGTTGTTTGTGAAGGAGGAGGAGACTGAACATCTTGGCTAGGTTTCCCTCTGGTTGCATCAAACTGATTGATGGTTACTCTTTGGTCCTGTTCAACATAAGCAACTTCAGGATTTGCCTGCATGATCTCGGCCATTACCGGATCCATTTGGGCTGAGAATCCAAGGATCGAATGTGCGTAAACAAAACCAAGACCTTCTTCCGAAGCACCGACGCCGCGCAGCAATTCCATTGCTTTGTCTCTCATCATCGGATCATTTCCTCGAAGTGCCTCGTTGCCATAAAGAACAATGATATATTGTCCGGCTATTGGCTCTGTCAAGAATTCCTGTGGATCACTTTTTACATATGGCCCACTTCCATCTCCACTATCTCCTGTCGGGATAGGATAACGTTCTACTTCTGAGCAACCTGCGAACAGCACTATCGCTGTTATAAGCAATGCTCCTAAAAGCCTTAATTTCTTCATAATTATTTAATTTGCGAATGCTACTTTATACGTTTCGAAGATACAACTTCCATGCCAAACCACAAGAGTCCAGCACTAAAATTATTGCCCTCGACATACATTATCAAAGGGTTACAGCGATTTAGAATAAGTATTCCGGATTTATTAATCACTGAATCTCACACTACAATCCTCTAATAAATAGAATATTTCCATTTTTTAGACAATGATCAGTTTCTATAGGCGTCGAAATTCATATTTCGTTTGCCGTTGGTGTATTGTGTTACGAAAGCATCTGAGATGCCCATTAACCGGAGGTCTTCTGAAAAGGCCATGGCATCCGCCTGGCTTTCAAAATAACCGATCACGTAGCGTCGTGCGTTACCGGTAGCTTCAGCTTTTACGGCTCGAACCGTTGAGTTGAAGGACGTGAAATCGATGTTCTTATAATATCCTACCTGAACCTGGTATACGGTCCCTTTCGGCAATTTTCTCGGATCTGTCATTGCTTCTGCCTTGGCCACCAGATTTGTATACTTTGCATTCAGACCTTTCATCGAATCAAGCATTGCAAGATTCTCTTCTTTTAATCCGTTCCTTTCGGCTTTCAACTCCTCCACTTCCTTGTTAAGAGTATCAATGGTCGAATTCTTTTTGTCGATCATGGCCTTATAGCTCTCAGGATCTTTTTTGTATTGCTTGAGTTCCTTTTTTAAAGCCTTTTTTTCGGCTTTTGTTAATGATTGGGCATTTAACGGGGCAACCCACAGACCAATCAGCAATAAGATAATAAGTGTTCGGAAATTGAATATCCTGATCATAACGACTAAATTTTGTTGTACAATTTTAGTCTTATTAAGCTGGTTTGGAGTATCCTGTATAGCTTAACTTATCCATTAAGGCTGAATATTTTCCAGTATTCTAAACAGTTTCCCGGGTATTCGCCAGATTGATATCTCATCCACATTCCGTCGTTTTAGCTTCACGTATCTGACCTGATCAGCGACAATGTATATGTCATTTTTTTAATCGATTTTTGAACCACATAAATTAAGAAGATGAAAAGAATCCTGTTCGTACTTATTGCAACCACATTGTTCAGTTGTGGCACCCAGAAAGAAAAGGTTAAAGTTGCTCTTGACCTTAAAGTTGGAGAAACATATTATCAGACCTTTGAAATGGTCGGAAATATGAATCAACATATGGCCGGTGGCCAGCTTGGCGAAGAACGTGACCTTAATATTGAAATGAAATCTGTCGTGCGCTACCGTTTCGACGTCCTTGAAAGAGATGAGAACGGATTTGCCATGTCCATCAGTTATGACAGGATGGTAATGGAGATGAAAGACGATATGGGCATGATTCCTGAAATTAATTATGACTCTGATATTGAAGACACATCGGAGTTGAATAAGATCTTCAGAAGTTTTATTGGCGAAAAGTTTTCGGTTCGGCTAAACAACAGTGGGGCCATTGAAGAGATCACCGGACTCTCTGAAATGTTTGAAAGGGTAATGGCAAAATTGCCGGACATGTCCGAGCAAAACAAGATGCAGGCCCTTCAGCAAATTCAAACGCAATTTGGAGAAGATCAGGTAAAACAGAACATGCAGTACATGGTCAATTTCCCTGTCGAAGGGGTCGCCATTGACGACTCGTGGACAGACACTATCAATATGCCACAATTTAAAGCTGGCTACAACACAACCTATACTGTTAAAGAGATCACGGACAGCCACATTATACTTGATGTAAAAGGAAAAATGGATATGAACGAGATGCCTAATATTCCTGCAAACATTGACAGCGTTAAGATCGTCGGTGACATAAACTATGAACAGAAAGTGGACCGCAAGACAGGCTGGAACGAAGCTATGGACGGAGGCATGATCATAAAGATGTTCATGTCCGGAATGGGAATGGAGATCAATTCTACTATGGATTTCACGATCAAAGGGTTTTCTAGTTAATCCTCTTTAATAGAGTTTTGGTGGAAGGAATATCATACCTGGTCGGTATAATTATGGTCGCGAATATTTTGATGACCTACCGTGGTTTGAACGACCGCTTTTTTCTTGACAAATACACATTTCATATTGGACCGATAAGGACCAGAAAAGAATATTTAAGGATACTGTCATCAGGTTTTCTTCATGTGAACTGGATGCACCTGTTCTTTAACATGTTCACCCTTTACTTTTTTGGACCTCCGGTCGAACAGGCAATTGGAATACTTGGATTTGCCCTGGTTTATATGATAAGCCTTCTCGGTGGCAACTTTTTTGCGTTGTATCTTCGACGCAACAATCCTGATTATAAAGCAGTAGGAGCTTCCGGGGCCGTAAGCGGTGTCGTTTTCGCTGCAATTGCGCTTTTCCCGGGCATGAGGCTCGCCTTCCTTTTTCTTCCGATTCCTATGCCGGGTTGGGTCTTTGGTCTTGGTTACGTACTTTATTCAATTTATGGCATCAGGTCAAGCAAGGACAACATCGGACATGAGGCGCACCTGGGGGGCGGCATTGCAGGTCTTCTGGCAACTCTGGCCATTTTTCCTGATATCATTGAATACAATTACCTGCCCATCATCCTTATTCTTGTACCAAGTATAATATTTCTGTTCTTCATTGTTCTTAATCCTGAAAGGATCGGTCTTAAAGGACTGCGGCCGAAAAGGTTTCATCCTTACACCACCATTGATGATGACTACCATGAAAAGAGAAAAAGAAGACAGGAGGAACTGAACAGGCTACTTGAAAAGATCAATGAGCGGGGCATGGATTCTCTTTCTGACCAGGAAAAAAAATTCCTTAAGGACAACGCCGATAAATTCTAGGCTTTCGGATCTTTAAAGTGCAATCAGGGATGTTCCACGGAACAACCGTATTCCCAAAGGCTAGCTTTTTTTAACTTTTTTATGATCACTAACAAAATGCATATGCGAAGCAAATTTGTTATCTTCGATGAGATGAAATTGCTTCTGTATACCGTACCTGTGCTATTCTTCCTAAGCTGCAATAAAGGACATGATCATACCAAATCAATGGAAGCAAAGGTTGAAATAAAGATGAGCAAGCATGTGATCGTAATACATGGAGGTGCCGGAAGCCGAACCCCGGGGGACGCTGAAGGAGATGCCTTGTACAATTCAGCGCTTCAATTTGTACTGCATTATGGAGACAGTATGTTATCTGCAGGGGCAAATGCTGTAGATGTAGTGGAGCATTGCCTGATCTTAATGGAAGACAACCCTTTATTCAACGCAGGTAAAGGGGCAGTATTTGCTGCTGACGGTCGAAACTATCTTGACGCTTCGATCATGAACGGAAGCACCATGAATGCCGGTGCTGTAGCAGGTGTCTCTATTGTGAAAAATCCGATATCCGCTGCCCGAGTAGTAATGGACTCGTCAGCACACGTTTTGCTCAGTCATGATGGTGCAGATCATTTTGCAGCTGAACATGGCCTGGAAACAGTAAACCCGTCCTATTTTTTCACACAAAAGAACTATGATTACCTATTAAAAGTTCAGGACAATGAAAAAACCAAGGATGAAAAACACGGCACTGTAGGATGTGTTGTCTTGGATAAAAAGGGGCATCTGGCAGCAGGAACTTCAACAGGCGGTATGACGAATAAAAGATTCGGCCGTATCGGTGATTCACCTATCATCGGTGCAGGCACATATGCCGAAGACGGCGTTTGTGCGGTCTCTGCTACTGGGCACGGCGAATTTTTCATCCGTTATGCGGTAGCTCACGACATCGCGGCACGAATAAAATATGGAGGGTCTTCTCTTGACTCTGCTGCGAACACGGTGATCATGGAAAACCTAAAAAATGTTGGTGGGGCTGGAGGTGTGATATGTGTTGACAATAAAGGAAATATCGCTATGCCATTTAACACAAATGCCATGTTCAGAGGATATGTCCGAGCCGAAGAAGAAATGGTAGTGCTTATTTATCCGGAGTAGCTATCCGACGTATCTCTCGCTTTAATTCCCTGGTCCTAAATTGATCTTTAATTTGGAAAGTAACTCTTCTGCACCTTGAAATGGAGACACCTGTCCTGATCTTATTCTTTCCCTCACCTCTTCTTTCCTCGTGTTCCATTCGTCGTATTCCATCATTATTTCCAGTAAACCTTCTCGCAAAGAATGATCAAACCATGAGAGTTCCTGTAGCTTTCTGTTCTCGAGTAGTTTACCAGACGACCGTCGTTTTGATTCAAACTCTCGTATCATCTCCCATATTCCATCCATATTTCTGTGCTCCAGGGCAGAACAGTGCATGACTTTGGTGCGCCAGTCGTCACGAACGGACGGCATCATCTGCAAAGCCTGATAATATTCTTTTGAGGTCTCAACGGCTTTATCCATTAAACTTCCGTCGGCTTTGTTCACCACAATACCATCGGCCATTTCTACTATCCCTCTTTTAATGCCTTGCAATTGATCTCCTGAAGCTGGTTGAATAAGTAAGAGGAAGAAATCAACCATTCCGTGGACCGCTGTTTCTGACTGCCCTACTCCCACCGTTTCCACAATAATAGTATCAAATCCTGCGGCTTCAAGCAGGTAAATGGACTCCATGCTGGCAGCAGTAACCCCGCCCAAACTTCCTTTGCTTGGCGACGGGCGGATGTACACATTCTTTTCCTGGGCCAATTCGGACATTCTTGTCTTGTCCCCAAGGATGCTTCCTTTCGTCTTTGAACTTGTTGGGTCAATAGCCAGGACAGCGACATTAAGTTCATTTTCCTTCACCAGGAACAAGCCGAAAGATTCTATGAACGTACTTTTCCCGACCCCTGGTGTTCCTGTTATGCCGATCCTTAATGAAGTTTTACGATGCGGCAGTATCCTTTCCAATAATTCGGTCGCCTGTTGCCTGTGCTCCCTGTTATCACTTTCCACGAGTGTAATTGCACGTGAGAGTGCTTTCCGGTCTCCGGAGATCAGACCGTTTGCCAGGACATCAATATCAGTTTTTTTCTGCTCCAATTAAATAATATCACAATAGCAAAATGCCAATGGTAAAATAAAGGAATAGCCCGATCAGGTCATTGGATGTAGTTATGAAAGGTCCTGTTGCCAGTGCCGGATCAATTTTTAACCGTTCCAGTACCAAAGGGATCAGCGTTCCCATGATCGAGGCAAAAAGGATCACCACAAAAAGTGAGATACTTACAACGGCAGAAAGTTTCCATCCCAATCCAACGATCAGGGTGTATCCAATGATCAAAGAAGCACAGATCAGCCCATTCAAAAGAGCCACCAAAAGTTCTCTGCCCAGCCTGGCAGCGATTCGTCCTGCCTCAATACTGTTATTGGCCAGCCCCTGAACAACTATGGAGGAAGACTGAACACCCACATTTCCTCCCATCGCTGCAATCAGCGGCATAAACAGTGCAAGTGAAAGGTGTGCATTAAGGCTGTTCTCAAAACTTTTGATCACCAAAGAACCCATCACACCTCCGAACAAACCAATGATCAGCCAGGGCAAACGTGCCTTTGAAAGAATCCAAACGCGGTCAGAAGTCACACTTTGCGTAATACCTGAAAGCATCTGGTAATCTTTCTCTGCCTCCTCCTGGATAAAATCAACTACGTCATCAATCGTAATCCGTCCGATCAGGCGCTTCAATGAATCCACAATAGGTAAAGCGATAAGGTCGTATTTGGCCATCACCGCGGCGACCTGTTCTCCAGTCTCATGCGCCTCAGCAAAAATTACATTGGTATTGTGGATCTCTGAAACCCGCATGCTTGCTTTTGCAAGAATTATCTGCTTTAATGACACCCATCCCAGCAGCGTATCGTTGTCGTCAACAGCATATACCGTATTGACCTTTGTTACCTCTTCTGCCTGTTTTCTGATCTCTTCTGTACATTCTGAAATGGTCCAGTTTACATTTACCTTGATCAACTCCCGCGCCATCAAACCTCCGGCACTGTTGTCAGGATACCGTAGCATCCTGGTGAGATTAAGCGATTGCTCATTGTCAGGTATAGCTGAAATGACGGCCCTGGCTTCATCATCGTCAAGT
>DJML01000122.1 GCA_002436505.1 Bacteroidetes bacterium UBA6491
CAACAGAATGGAACAGGCCTGTAATGGAAATGCTAACGGAAAATGTCTATGTAACAATTGACGCGGATGGATTCGACCCAAGCGTGATACCTTCAGTCGGCACACCTGAACCAAACGGCCTTTACTGGCAGGAAGTTCTGGACCTCTTAAAGCCAATTTTCATGACCAGGAATGTTGTTGGATTTGACGTTGTGGAATGTGCTCCAAAAAAAGGTGAAGTTCAGTCTCCGTACAATCTAGCCAAGTTAATTTATCGATTGATTGGATATAGGTGCTTAAATTCGCGGTATCCTTTAACGTAAATGGACATGAAAGCCTATCTGGACAACGCTGCAACAACACCTTTGGACCCTGAAGTGATCGATGCTATCACGGACTGCATGTCCAATATATATGGAAATCCTTCTGCTACCCATTCGGCAGGCAGAAACGCAAGGGGTGTTATCGAATCATCGAGAGTTTCTATATCTAAATTAATCAATGCCAAACCTAAAGAGATCATTTTCACTTCTGGAGGCACAGAGGGAGACAACATTGCTATTCGGTGTGCTGTAAAAGATCTTGGCGTCAAACACATAATTACTTCTCCTACAGAGCACAAAGCAGTGTTAGAAACGGCAAAAGAACTTGCAAAGGAAGGACTTTGCGAGGTTCACCTGGTAGAAGTTGATGAACTTGGAAGACCCGAACTTACAAGCGTTGCGGATCTTGCTGCTGCATATCCTGGCAGCCTAATAAGCCTGATGCACGCCAACAATGAAATAGGTACTAAAATTGATCTTGAGGTAATAGGAAACCTGGCAAAAGAATTCGGTTGTTATTTCCATAGCGACACAGTTCAGACCCTGGGACATTATCCCATTGACACAAAAGCTATCAAAGCAGATTTTCTTACGTGCAGTGCTCATAAATTAAACGGGCCCAAAGGGATAGGCTTTTTATATGTAAACGAAGGACTCAAAATATCCTCACTATTCACCGGTGGAGGGCAAGAAAGAAATATCAGAGCAGGAACAGAGAATGTTTCTGGAATTGTTGGCCTTGCCAAATCAATGGAAATAGCCCAGGAGAATATGGCTGAGGAAGAGGAACGAATTCAGGATCTTAAGTCATACTTTATTGAACAAATTACTGAAACAATTCCGGAAATCGCTTTTAACGGGGATTTATCACCTTCCGGGAGCCTTTATACGGTTCTAAATGTTTCAGTTCCTCCAACAGGATTCAACAATCTATTGCTGTTCAAACTTGACATGGAAGGTGTATACTGTTCTGGAGGCTCTGCCTGTAATTCAGGTGCTGCCAAAGGATCCCATGTTCTTGAAGCCATTGGTCATCCGTCAGATAGACAGGGAATCCGCTTTTCATTCGGACGATTTACTAAGAAAGATGATGTAGATTTTGCGATAGATAAACTCGCTATGATACTAAAAGAGGATGGCGCTACATCAAGAGTTTATTGATGCCCGCGCTAAAGAGCGCATAATCATATTTGACGGGATCGTTTGCATCCAGTTTACGTAGGTTGATGGTCAGCTCCTCACAGGATCTCCAATCGTCCTGTTTACGTGACAATAATCCAAGTTGTCTGGCGACATTCCCGACGTGCACATCAAGCGGACAATATAATTCCGACGGTTCGATCTTCGTCCATATGCCAAGATCAACGCCTGTGTCATCCTTTCGAACCATCCATCTTAAGAACATATTGATACGTTTGCATGCAGAACCTCTTTCCGGCGATGCCACATGCTTATACGTTCTGCTAGGAGCCATTGGATCATCAAAAAATTGATCCCGAAAATCTGACAGATAACCGGCTAAACTCACACTAAAATCCGTTCTTTTTCTGGTAAATGCATTTTCGATGCTTCCCTCCTCCCGGTAAAATCGTTTCAATCGATGTACAAAGTAGAGAAGATCAGTATCATTGAATGTGCGATGCACAAAACCCTCGAGTTGTTTAAGATCCGAGGGTTTATGGCCGATGATGAACTGATATGGAGAATTATCCATACGTTCCATCAGTTCTCTGCATTTCCTTATGATCGTGGTTCGATTTCCCCACGATAAGGTCGCCGCTAGAAATCCTGCTATTTCAATGTCATAATTGCTGCTGTAACAATGCGGTATTGAAACAGGGTCTTTCTCGATAAATTCCAGGCTATTGTATTCAGATACCAGCGTATCCATCCAGTTCTTAAAGGCCATGTTCTGGTTTTTGAAATGCGGATGTATCATTGAAACGGAGATCTTTTCTGATGGATGCGAATTGCGCTAATAGAAAGTGCTCCGGCAACAACAAGCGATAGAACTGCTCCTGGTATTTTTAAATAAGGTATGTTCGACTGCATCAAAGAAAGATCATAAAGCCCATGAAATATTGTCGCTCCCAATAAACCTAAAATCAAAAATAAAGTACGATGTGCCGATCTGAATTTCGCCAATCCCACAAAATACCCCATAATAATTCCGAAAGTGGCATGAGCGGGAACCGCAAAAATGGCTCTCATGATCGCTACATGAAATCCTCCTTCAATGACATACATTACATTTTCGACAGTTGCAAATCCCATAGAGACCATCACTGCGTAAGTTATGCCATCAAAAGGCTCGTTAAAAGCTTTTCGTCTGTAAAGGAAATATCTGAGAAGAAAAAATTTAGACAATTCTTCACTAAAACCTACCACTACAAATGCAAAAAATGCAGTTTCCTTGAATATCGGTGAGGTAGCAAACCCCAGAGAACCCCAGTGTGCTTCAAGAAGAATGGCAGGTAGAACGCTGACCATTCCTAAAAAAAATGCCCAGAACAGTAACTTACGTGGCTCACGTTCGAATTTATCCTGCCAGTAAATATAGATGGCGATTGCCATGCCCGGAGAAACTGCCAGCGCAAGAAGAACGTAGATCGACATCAGCCTATCGCCTGGTTCAGATCAAAAATAATGTCGTCAATATCTTCCAGTCCAACACTTAGTCGTATCAATGAATCTGACAGACCGATCTTCATCCTTTCTTCACGTGGGATCGCTGCATGGGTCATAGTTGCCGGGTGACCTACAAGCGATTCAACACCGCCCAATGATTCAGCAAGTGCAAATACTTTTGTTCTGGAGATAACATTGTGCGCAGCTTGCTGTGTATCAGATCTCAGATTAAATGAAATCATTCCTCCAAAATTTCTCATTTGCATTTTTGCCACCTGATGATTCGGATGATCCTCAAAACCAGGCCAGTATACCTTGTCTACTTTCTTATGATCCCTTAAATAGTAGGCTACCTGTGCTGCATTGCTGCAGTGACGATCCATTCGAACATGAAGCGTTTTAATGCCTCGCAGGGCAAGGAAACTATCCATTGGACCAGGTACTGCTCCACATGAATTTTGAATAAAGGCCAGCCTCTCATTTAGCTCAGTATTTTTAGTCACCAGCGCACCCATTACAACATCTGAGTGTCCGCTTATAAACTTTGTGACCGAGTGCATGACAATATCCGCGCCCAGATCCAGCGGATTTTGAAGATAAGGTGAAGCAAAAGTATTATCCACTGCAAGTAGCATATCCGTGCCTTTCGTAAATGCCGACAAACCTTCAATGTCAATGATCTTCATCATAGGGTTTGTTGGTGTCTCAACCCAGATCAAGCGTGTTTTATCGTTTATTTTAGCTTTAACGTTACTGATGTCGGCCATATCAACAAAGTGAAAAATGACCCCTAACGGTTCAAATATTTTAGTAAATATCCTGTAAGACCCTCCATAAAGATCATCGGTACAGATCACTTCATCACCAGAATTCAAGAGTTTAATGACTGCGTCAATAGCTCCCAATCCACTGCTGAAGCACAACCCATATTTCCCATTTTCAAGAGATGCTAATGAGGCTTCCAGTTGTGATCGCGTAGGATTCCCTGTTCTCGAATATTCAAAACCTTTGTGATCCCCCGGTCTTGACTGTACATAGGTTGACGTTTGATAAATAGGTGTCATTATAGCTCCTGTTGCGGGATCGGGGAATACACCTGCGTGCAATGCTTTAGTTCCAAATTTCATGACGCAAAAGTAGCATGATTAATAGAATTAACAGAATGTATTCTGCTTTCAAAATACGGCTATGAGCCTTCTTAAAACATACCCTTTTCAAAAGACATATCCATTGAACCTGATCTGCTCAGTAGGACCACGAACCATTGTATGGATTGTAGAAATCTATACCGAATTTAAAAGATCCGGAGAGGTCTGAATGATTGCTATCCGCGGCGACATAAAATCCAGACACTTTAAAGAGCTGACGGCCGATCCTGAACTTTTTAGCTATTCCGGCATATGCTTCAGCGTGTCTGAAATTGCCGTCTTGTGTCAAAAGGATTCCGCCCCCTCCTACCGCCGTGAGGCCCAAACGATTTATCAGCGGAATTTTGTTCATTAACACCCCATTGAACTGATGTACGTACTGCCCCTGAAAATAGGCTCTGGTAGTAGATATACTAGGTCCAAGCAATTGAAATGAACGCAATGGATCTGAGAAAAAGAATTCATCTGAACCACGAAAGAATTTTCTATTGGTCAATCGCACTGCTTCCTGGTTAAAAAAGCGTCCTGTATGAATGGAGATCTTTGAGGACCCCAGGTTTCTTAATTTGATGTCCTGTCGATAAGTGATTTCAAGTTTGTCATAGTTGACCGTACTGTTAAAAATAATTGGTAAACCCTTTGTGTAGTGGAACCCAAGCTCAGGGTAAGCCTTGCCTATGACCTCCTTTTTATAGGGCTTCATTATATATTCCTGACCGATGAAGTAGGCAATATTCACATCTACCACCACATCTGTATAATCCGGAAATTCCTGTGGTTTGTTCAGGCTTCTGAACACCTCATCTGACCATTTGGCAAGTGTCAGGCCTTCTATGGAACTGTAATCTGCACGTTCGGCCAGGACCTCACAGAATAAACCGTTGACAATTTCCATTTTCCCACCTACCCTATAAGCGATCTTTTCGATGTAATTGCTTCGGCTGAAAGTTGCAAGTATTGATTCATAATTGTTCACAAAATTATAATCGTTGGTATATCCTCCTCTCACTGAAGCAAACCGTTTAGGTAAGAACGTATAGATCAAATCAATATTCCCTCTGAGATCTTTGTTTAAGATGCCGAAATTAATATCCTGAATAGATTGCAACCTGTACGCCTTTTTCCATTCTTTTTCTGCACGTAAACCCAGGCTGTGGCGATATCCTCCCACCGCAAATGGCTGAGGTTGCGCCAGAAGAGGGTCGAAGTAAAAATCAGTACCTTTCAGACTATTTCTATGTACGATTCCATTCACAGTGTAGTCCCAGAAACTCAAATGATTATAAATTGAGTCCTGGTCGACAATGAATTGAGGCGATTGTTTAAACTTGATTACACTGTCCCTTTCATGAATAAAATCTCTCTCAATGATCTTCAATTTGATCGGCCTGTTGACCTCCCAAAATGTACTGTCCTTTTCCAGCGCATCATCAAGATAGTAGATCTCCGCCCCTTTCATTAATTCTTTAGGATAGCGCTCTTCCGGGGTATACCTGCTATACTTTACAAGCGTATTGCCAATATTTATATGTCTCGCATCCTTCTTGGCATTGTAAAAAAACTCCTGTCGGTCAAGTACCCTTACGCTATCGTTAAGTTTCTGATAAGACAGAATGATATTGAAATATTTAAAGAATCGCAAAGACAGCTTATTTAACTCAAAATCAATTGCTTTGATCGCATAGCTTTCATCTTCAATATATATCCACCCTTCAAACAGATTTCCCGTCTTATTCCTGGGAATAACTTTAATTTTATTGACCATGATGTCATTTTCGACAAATGACTCAACAAACCTGAACTTATATGAAAAGAATGTGGTCGAAGATATCGGGGATACATAAGGTCGGTCACTGAGGGTATTCAAATCCACCAGATCGTTGTAAAAGTTGAACTGGACCTCGTTCATATCCGTTCCAAAAATGTAAGGATTTTTAACCAAAACATCTTTCCAGTTAACATCATTATAGCTTGACACCCCTGTTGAAACTCCGATCGTGTAACTAACCTCATTTTCTTGATATAGATCACGCTGTGCTTTCTTTATCTCTCTGATCCTGTCCGGTGACTCAAAATATAATCGGGAATAAGATTCTAAGAAGTTGACTCTGTCCAGAACATGTTCTGATTCAAGAATGCTGTCTTCCTGCTTTAAATCTTCGACTTCCAGAGATGCTTTAATGTAAACATCACACCCGTAAACAGGCATTTGATTGTTGTTCTTGTCCCTGTTTCTAATGGCTTTCCGGATGATGTCATATGCCGGATCTTCCCTGTCGCTGCGCACCACCGCTTCATCAAGTTCTGTTGCTTTCGGCACAAGTTCAATGTATATGTGAAGATCTCTCCCATTCACATGAACCTCACGTACCATTTTTTGATACCCGACATGTTCTATACTCAGGACATGTTTTCCATTTTCAAGCTGCATAAAAAACTGTCCCTTTTCATTAGAAACGACCCCATATGTAGAATTCTCAATGTATATACTGGCAAAAGAGACCGGACCATTCTGATCTGATATGGTTCCGCTCAGGAGAAAGCCGTTACTTTTGAACGTAATAAAAAGAAGTGTTGTAAGAATTATAAAGCGCATGATCCTTCTGAGACTCATACGGTCAACAAGCTTTTTTGTTTCACAGTAAATTGTCAAAACAAAGAGATCATTACGCCGAGGATGTCAGTAAAAGTTCACCATCTCTCATATGAATGGTTCTGTCCGCTCTTGAGGCAAGCGTTTCATTGTGCGTCACGATTACAAAGGTCTGTCCGAATTCGTCACGCAGTGAAAAGAACATTTCATGAAGTTCTTCGGCATTGTCAGAATCCAGGTTCCCTGACGGTTCATCAGCAAATATGACCTTCGGATTATTCATTAATGCCCTGGCAACAGCTACTCGCTGTTGTTCGCCACCTGACAATTCAGTAGGTTTATGCTTTAAACGGTGATTTAATCCCAGATAATCCAGCAATTCCTCCGCACGGGTCACTGCAGCTTTTTTACTTAAACCCATGATAAAACCAGGAATGCAGACGTTCTCAATAGCGGTAAACTCCGGAAGCAGGTGATGAAACTGAAAGACGAAACCCATCTGTCTATTCCGAAGTGCTGACAACTGTCGGGCTGAGAGAGAAGATACCTTAACATCATCAAAGTAGATCTCCCCTTTGTCTGCCGTCTCCAGTGTTCCAAGAATTTGAAGCAAAGTTGATTTGCCGGCTCCTGAGGCTCCGACGACAGAAACTATCTCTGATTGCCTGATCTCAAGTGAGATGCCTTTTAAAACCTCTACCTCACCATAACTTTTATGTATATCCTCTGCCCTGATCATGCATTTCGATTTTCGTCTACATGCAATTTCTGCAATTTTCCTGACTTTTCATCTAAAAGGAAATGCATCCTTCAGCATAATCGTTAAAATACCCTGTTAATACCGATAAGATATCTAAAAGCAACAAATTCATCGTTATCAGGCACCCGGTTAAGGAAGAAAGGTATATCGAATCTGATCATCAGCGGGGAATTACCTTTTCTTAAGTTAACAGCCCAGGTCGACCCAATGCCTGCATCCAGCCTGATGTCACTGCTTTTAGAGGAACTTGTAAGAATGCCCGCGTCACCGAAAAGGTAGACAGACGGTCTCAATATTTTCGTTATTCCGGAATTGCCTTTGAATAAAAACCTAGTGAAATCCAGTTCCGCATTAACAGATGCACCCTTTGTGCCATAATGCGTTTGAAAGGTATCATTGTCGATATTGTTGGTCGCTGCATAACCAGAATAACCTCTTAAATTTAGACCACCGGACTGGTGAAAATTACCAAACTCGTTTGAATAACCCATCCAGTCATCCGGAATAATGCCCGTCGATCTGGTATATTTACTATCCATTAGTTCCTCTTCATTCGCCCCGGCAAGCATAATATAGGTTGACGGGTTAAAGTTTGTACCGGTAAGCACGGCAGCATAGGTACGTGTGCGGAAGTTCAATTTACCCATTGCGGTGGTATTGGTTACCTCCATGGAGACCCGTGAATAGGCATAATCAGAGTAAATTGCCGAGGTTCGAAGTCCCAGATCTATCTTACCGTTACCTCTTAGGTAACGGTAACGATGAATGATGTTCATATTCAGCGATATATCGTGCTGATCACTTTCCCATAATTCGGGATGGTAAACGAAACGGTCATTGTCACGCATCATATGGCGTCCGTAAACCACAAAATTGTCATTATCGTTCAATACCTTATCAACGCCTATTTCATTAACTGTGAGGCCATCGATGTATCTGGAACGGACCATCAGATCTAACTGTTTTGCTATGCGGGTGTCATAACTGAAATTATAATTTAATGGCAGGGGATCTCCATTTCCATCTTCAACATCATCTGCCCCAACACCAGTGTTATACCAGATTTTAGCATTCACCAAATGGCGCCTTTGATTGAATCCTCCCCGGAGTGCTATGCCAGCTTTTAGACCATCAACATCGTTGAACCAAAAATCAGGGCGGTAGAGAAGGTAATATTTTCTGAAATCTGATGGCATTCCCCTCATTTTATCAAATCCGACAACGGTTACATTCTTTTTGCTGTTATTTAACCGGTTAATGTCCGCCATTCGACCGCTTGCATCAATTTCGATATTTTTTATCCCACCAGGCACCTCAATGATCGCCTTGTATTCCGGATTTAGCATGCCCCATCCCAACCACAGAGGAAGGACAGTACCCGCATCCTCTTTTTGGAACTGCGTATTAGGAATATAAAAGAGGTGTTCAACCCCATTTTTATCAGTCACTGTCAGATCAAGTGGCATTTGCATTCCGTGGCGATGAATTTCGATCTCATAGGTTCCCTTTTTATCCCCTTTTTTAACAGAATTAAGTTCATAATCGATGTATGAAGTATTTTCAATCCATTCATCAAAGAACCAGTTCAGATCAGCTTTCGAATAGTGTATTATAGAATTCCTGAAGTCCTCCCAGTATGGGTGGCAGATCTTCCATTGATCAAAATAATTCTTCATTGCGGCCTGGAACAGCTTGTCACCAAGCACATACTGCAGGTTATAGAGCATTGTAGCCGTCTTATAATATACCTGACCGTATCCACCACCATGTCGATCTGCCGAATTAAAATGATCGGAATGGATATTCAATCGTGCTATATTCTCATCTGATGCATGGTCAATGTATTTTCCAAAAACGATGGCATCATCCATTGCATTCGGATTGGTATTGATGTTTGCAATACTTTTCATCGACCAGGAAGTCAGGAACTGTGTGAATCCTTCATCCATTGATGCCCTGTAGGTCTCGTTATTGCCAACCATACCGAAGAACCAGTTGTGTCCCACTTCGTGAGCGATCACGTATTTATGCTCGGGCCAAGATCCACCATCAAGAGTGATCATGGGATATTCCATGCCATCGCGGGCATCAGCGGCCACTATTTTAGGGTATGCATATTTTCCGAAGTCACGGTTATAAGTTGCAACCACCTGACTTACGAATTCAGCGGTAGGCTGCCAGAGATGGGCATGTTCTTCCTGAGCCAGAGCGATGCATCTAATACCATCAAGAATCACTTCACCGATCCGGTAGGTTGGATCTGCGGTAAAAGCAAAATCGTGAACATTCACAGCATTGAATCTCCATGTTTTCGTGCCATCCCCTGAAGGTCCTTTGAGATCTTCAGTGATGCCCGTATAAATGTCCCTTTTCGTTTTAAAATTAGTAATATCGATCTGCTTTCTGAGGTCATCAGGAAGCACTTCTGACCTGTTCTCCAGTTTTCCTGTAGCTTCGACAACGTATTTTGCCGGAAATGTTATCTCAACGTCAAATGAACCGTAGTCACCGTAGAATTCCTTGCTCAGGTGCTGATCAGTTGTCCAGCCAAATTTGCGGTCATACACGGAGATCCTCGGATACCAGTGCACACCGTCAAAATGCTTAAATCGCTGGTTAAATTCCTCTCCATGATAGAAAGTCTTCATCCTGCGGCGAATATTGCCCTTATCGTCTTTGTCCCAGTAAGTTTTAAAACTGATATCAAATGACGTCGATGTGTTGGGATATAACGGTCGTTCAAGGACTACCTTCAGTAGCGTGTTGATCACTTCCTGGGATCGAATCCCATTGGCGCATGCCATTGACTCAATAACGGTACCCAGTCCTTTTTCTTCGTATTCACCAAAAGTAGTTACCAGCTTCCCTGACTTTCTGATACTATGAAGGTAAGATCCTGGAATGAAGGCATTCTGATAAAGGTGGAAATAAACTTCATATAAGGTATCAGGTGAATTATTCCAATAGGTTAATTGTTCTGTTCCTGAAACACTTTCTTCCTCGTCATCAACCTTAACTCTCATTTTATAATGCACGTCCTGTTGCCAGTAACCTTCGTAAGGTTTTCTATTCTTCCAGTAGTAGGTATTTTCCGAAGACCGGTATTCTGATTGAGCTGCAGCCTGCTCTGTATTCATCAAAAACAGAACCAGGATGACAAAAAACACTCCCCTTATTATTTTCATAGGCGGCAAATTAAATAAAAATGATTGAGTTTAACTTTTAATAACCAATGTAGCGAAGGAACTCCAACCTGGTTGCCTCTTTCAGAAATTGCCCGCTAAGGTCGGCCGTTACAGTAGTGCTTGAAACATCTTCAACGCCTCTGGCGACCACACATAGATGAGAGGCATCGATTACCACCGCCACATCATCCGTTTTAAGCGTACGTTTTAGTTCTTCAGAAATCTGGCGGGTCAGGCGTTCCTGAACCTGGGGCCTTTTACTGAAATACTTTACGATCCTGTTGATCTTTGAAAGACCTATTACTTCCCCGTTTGAGATATATGCAACATGAGCCTTCCCGATAATTGGAATAAGATGGTGCTCACATGTACTGTAAACAGCAATATCCTTTTCTACCAACATCTGGCTATAGCGGTATTTGTTTTCGAACAGAGTAATGGCAGGTTTATTTTCAGGGTTTAATCCTGAGAATATTTCTTTAACGTACATTTTAGCCACGCGTCTTGGCGTCATTTTCAAGCTGTCATCTGCCAGATCAAGTCCCAGGGTGACCATTATCTCCCTGACATTTTCTTCAATGCGATGTATTTTATCCTTATCAGAAAGTTCAAAGGCATCCTTTCTTACAGGAGTATTCGTTCCTTTCTGATCTTGGTGTGCGACTTTATTTTCCTTCATATTCTACAAAATTACGATCTGTTTCGTAAAGGGTTATTTTAAGTTTCAGGCCAGTGGGCAATCTATTTATCACTTTGTTCCAGATCACTACGGCAATATTCTCCGCCGTAGGGTTCAGGTCTTTAAATTCAGGTGTGTCCAGATTCAGGTTTTTATGATCAAACCGATCCTCTACTTCCTCTTTTATTATTTCCTTAAGCACTTTAATATCGATCAAATAGCCAGAATCTTTATCTATTTCACCGGTGACACTTAAGATTACATCATAATTGTGCCCATGAAAATTTGGTCTGTTACAAATGCCAAAAACTTCTTTGTTCTTCGCCTCGTCCCAATCGGAATTATTTAGTCGATGCGCAGCATTGAAGTGACTTTTTCTAGAAACCGTTATTTCCATGACTGCAAATTACAATGAAAGCAGCACTAAAAAAAGAATTGGTACTGGCATGAATCAAGTAAATAACAGCTGGCCTGAAGCTTAATTTATAATCATTCTTTTGTTTACAAGAGTTATGTAATTCTTTCACAAATCCATGGTAATGTAGCATAAACCACAATACTGACATATATCTGACATATCGAGTGCAACCTTTTTAAGTTATTGATAATCATTGTATATAAGGATATCCTATTTTATGATAGAAAATTCGCATAACACCCTAAACAATTGATTACCTGTGTTTTACCTATTTTGTTTCACACTTTAAATAATTTGTTAAACAAAAAAGCTTGTACATACACATATTATCGCTATATTTGAATTGTAATATTTAGAAGATGGAGTTTAACAATAAAGTATTCGAAGAAAGTAATTCACTCAAGAGTTATGCCTTGCAGCTAACCAGAAACCCTGATGAAGCAAAGGACCTTGTGCAGGAGACAATGTTAAAGGCTTTTAAATACCAGGCCAAGTTCACCGAGGGCACAAATCTTAAAGGCTGGTTGTTTACCATTATGCGTAATAGCTTCATCAACAACTACCGTCGTGTGATGAGGCGCAATACATTTATTGACACAACGG
Organism: Bacteroidetes bacterium UBA6491; assembly: GCA_002436505.1. GTDB lineage: Bacteria > Bacteroidota > Bacteroidia > NS11-12g > UBA9320 > UBA6491. The sequence continues at coordinate 12,317 of DJML01000122.1, forward strand.
ACAATACATTCTACCTTGATTCCGGCTCAACAACCGTAGATCTGAACAAAGGAGAGACCAAATTCATGCAGAAAGATATTCTGGATGCGATAAATTCCCTTCCTGAGGAGCTACGTGTAACCTTTAGCATGAACATGGAGGGATTCAAGTACCATGAGATTGCGGATGAGTTAGACATCCCCATTGGAACGGTAAAAACCAGAATATTCGTAGCAAAAAGGAAGTTGAGAAAGAAATTAAAGACCTATGCAGACCAGTTTGGCCTGAAAGCCAATTGATCTTTCATTAGAGTTCAGTTCATTCTTATAGCGTCTACCGGTTTAATGTGAGCCGCTCGTCTTGATGGGACCAGTCCTGCCACGGCACCTGCTATAACAAGGAATACCAAGGCCCCGACAGCTGTTTTAAAGTCTATTTCAGGATTTACAAACACAGCGTTTGTGCCCTGAACAAATTTTGATGCTGTTTCCAGCACCACAACGCCGAACAACAATCCTATGTAGCCGAAAAACGAAGTGATCACCAAAGATTCAAACAGAACCAGTTTCATTATTGACATCGGTGTGGCTCCAAGGGCTTTTCGGATGCCAATTTCGTGCGTTCTTTCCTTTACTGTGATGATCATGATGTTGCTCACCCCTACCAATCCGGCCATGATGGTCATCAATCCTATCAAAAGAATAAACAATTGCATACCTGACAGGGTCTTTGTTATTCTTTCATACTCTTCGAACATGTTGGTAACATGTATAGCTCGTGGGTCTTCTGGTGAAAAATGATGTATTTCAGAAAGTCTTTGAATGCATTGTTGCACCATTTCCTGTGTTTCTTTCAATGATTTATCACCTGTTGTAAAGATTATCCTGCTGATCCTGTCCTGTTGATTGAAAGCTACCTGATAGGTGGCGAGTGGAAGATAAACTATCGTACTCTGATTCTCTGAGCCTTCGTCCCTGAAAAGCCCGACAACCTGAAACGGTATTCCGCTTATGCTTATCCATTTGCCCAATGGATCTTCATCTCCAAAAATATCTGCCTTTATTTTTTCATCTAATACAGCAACTTTCCTTTTCTCTGTTTCATCTTTCTCGTTGATGTAACGTCCGCTCACAATATCTGTCTTCTGAACGAACCGGTGTTCCGGCTGAATACCTAAGATCCTGTAAGAGCTTGCCTGTGATTTGTAAGAAACCGGAAAACCGCTCCAATTATCACACCTGGCCGTCGCATGTTCAATCCCTTTTACATCAGAAGTGATCATCTCCAGATCGCTGTTCCTGAACTGAATTTTCCGGCCCGGTCTTAAACCCTGGTACTCAAGACTTGTGTTTCCGGAACGAATGACCACGCTGTGAATAGCCTCATCCCTGAATTGTGCTTTGGTCCCATTCCTAAGTCCGGTTCCAACTCCCATCAGGACCACAAGCATAAATATCCCCCAGGCAATACTAAATCCTGTTAGAACAGTTCTTAACTTGTTCTTTTTAATGCTCGTCCATATTTCACCCCATCTCTCCACCTTGTCAATTGATTATCTGGCCGTCCTTTAACTGAATGATCCTGTCTGTTTGCGCTGCGATGTCATTCTCGTGTGTTACAACGATCACCGTTATTCCCTGTTTATTTATTTCCTTCAAAAGATCAATTACTTCCTGTGAAGTATGAGAATCAAGCGCTCCGGTTGGCTCATCCGCAAGAATCACTTTCGGGTTGTTTATCAGTGCGCGAGCTACAGCAACACGCTGTTTCTGCCCGCCCGAAAGTTCACCAGGCAGGTGTGTTGCCCAAGGCTCCAATCCTACTTTTCCCAAATACTCCATCGCTCGTTGATTTCTTTCCTTCCTGGCTACATTCTGATAGTATAAAGGCAGTGCAACATTTTCAAGCGCATTCTTGAAATTAACCAAATTAAAGGACTGAAAGACAAATCCAATATATTTTCCGCGAAAACGGGCTGCTTGCTTTTCATTCAGATCCTTGATCAGCATATCGTCCAGATAGTAATTGCCCTCATCATATCCATCAAGCATCCCAATTATATTCAATAATGTGGATTTACCCGACCCGGACGATCCCATGATTGCCACCATTTCGCCTTTATTGATCTCCAGATCTATCCCTGTAAGCACCTTCAATTGTTGTGCCCCTGACCTGTACGATTTATGAATGTTCTCAAGTTTGATCAATGTCCTATCATTTTATTCAAATATACCTATAGGATAGATACCCTTGCACCACGAACGACAAACAACCAAAGTTTGCAGATAAATGAATGATTGTTCCTGTTTTAAAAAAAACTTGGTTGGTATTATTTTATTTGTTTACTTTGTTTTTCAAAGTACTTTTATGGACGTAAACAGACATTATTTTGAAAACCTGAACGAGATCCGGTCGATCATGGAAAAGTCATCCCGTTTTATATCGCTTAGCGGAATGTCAGGTGTAATGGCGGGAATCTATGCGCTGGCGGGTGCATATGCGGTGTACTGGTACAACCACATGCACACGATCGAATATGCAATCCAGAGTCTGCCAGATTTCTTTAGCTCTGTTTCTTTCTACCGTTTTTATCTGGTTATTGGCTTTACAGTTTTGTTCCTTTCCATTCTTACGGGAATATTTCTTACAGTAAAACGAGCCAAAAGGAAACATCAGACAGTTTGGGACCAGGTAGCCTTGCGGATGATCATTAATCTTTCTATTCCGTTGCTTGCCGGAGCTGGTTTTGTGGTGGTATTGTTACATCATAATTACTTTGAGCTGATCGCCCCCACCCTTCTTGTATTTTACGGGCTTGGGTTGGTAAATGGCAGCAAATACACACTAAACGATATTCGATTACTAGGCATACTTGAGATCATTACTGGATTGCTATGTGGCATTTCTTCCATATCCGGTCTATACTTTATGGCTTTTGGTTTTGGCGTATTGCACATAGTGTACGGCCTTTATATGTGGTTAAAATACGAGCATAACGAACCGATAATAGAATAATAATCCACACTTGATAGAGAACCTGAATAAAGCATTTGAGAACAGGATCCGACTGGGCCTGATGAGCATACTTATGGTCAATGACTGGGTGGAGTTCAATAAAGTAAAAGAACTCCTGAACGCTACCGACGGAAATATTGCCAGCCATGTAAATGCTCTGGAGAGTTTAAATTACATCGATGTGAAAAAGGAATTTGTCGGCAAAAAACCTAAAACCACATACCGCGTTACAAAACTTGGAAAGAAAGCTTTTAAGGATCATCTCGATGCCCTCGAGCAGCTGTTAAAAGAACTATAATTTTTTTTATCATTACACTTTGCTATACAAAGCACTTTATGAAAACAATATTAGAATTTAAATCCTCACCATTCCTGATCGTCGCATTTGGAATGTTATTCTACCCTTTTGAATTAGGACTAAACGCAATGATATTTTTATTCTTGTTCGCAGGAACATGTGCTGTGAATCATCCCGGTTTGTTAAGGTCTTCAAAAGGACAATTGGCAGTTATTCTGAATGTGATCGCCGGACTTGGCTTATTCTTTTATGGCAACGCGTTGTCTTTTATAGCCTCTTCTGTCACTGCCTCCTATTTGGCAGCACTGATCCGGTCTCCCTATGCTTCGATAGCCTATTCCGGTCTTTATAGTCCAGTCAACTTTTTTGCTACTCCGTTACGTATGATGAATAGATCTATACGTGGTTTATTTTCACGTAAAACGGTGTACAACTATTCTATTGTAGCCTACCTCCTGATCCCGGCTATAGTTGTAACCCTCTTTTTTGTGCTTTATTTGAACGCAAGTCCTGAGTTCGCCTACGCTTTTCAGAAGATACAGATCAATTTCTCCCCAGTCCGTATGTTATTCTCCTTTGCACTAGGAATGTACTGGGTAAACTACCTTTTTAACTTCAGAAAACAACGAAAGACATTGTTAAAGGAGGCGCTTTTCAGAGATGAACTAAGCGGCAGAAAAAGATCTTCCCTGGCAGGTATAAATGACCATACAGAGCATAAAATGGGAATTATTACCTTATTGATGCTTATCATACTTATTTCTGCCGTGATCGTTTCGGAACTGGTGTACAGTAATGCCACTGTAGCGATGAACGCACCTTTAAGTGCGTTCTCTGAAGAAGTGCACCGTTCAGTTCTTGCTTTGATCGCAAGTATTGTGTTAAGTATCCTGACCCTTCAGTGGTTTTTACGTTATCGGGATAAAAATGCTCCCAAACTGATAACCTCGTTAAAGTTCTTATCTGCACTGTGGATGTTTTTGAATGTATTACTGATTTGCATTACTGCCTATAAAACGTTTCAATATGTTTCAACTTTGGGATTGAGTTACCGTAGGATCGGAACATTTTTCTATCTCCTAGCCGCCATGATCGGGGTTGTTTATACAATCAAAAAGATCTTCCTAAACAAGAACCTATGGTACCTAATGAGCAAAAACTCAATGTTTGCACTGATCCTCCTGGTATGTTCTTCGATCATACCCTGGGACATTATAATCACAAATGTCAATATCCAGATCGCAAACAAGAGAAATATACCGCTTGATGTTGCTTATATAAAAGGGCTTCGGGATCATGACCGATTGTCATTATACCGCTATGAAAGCGATAATTCTGTCGGAGGCAAAGAGTTTACCACAAGGAGGTACGACAAAGATTATTTGATCAGTGGTACGTTAAATCAATACGTCAATCAATTAAGAGTTAAAGGAATTAACTATGAAAAATAAATTTATCAAATCGCTTGGTATCTTAAGCTTATTCGCTACCGCGATGGCTTTCATGGAAAGTTCTGTGGTGATCTACCTGAGAGAAATATACTATCCGTCCGGATTTGAATTCCCGCTCAAACCAATTCATGCACACATTGGTCTTACTGAGGTCGTTAGAGAAGCAGCTACTTTGATCATTCTATTAAGTGTTTCTTACCTCACAGGCAGCAACCTGATTCAGAGGTTTGCATATTTTCTTTGGTCATTCGCACTATGGGACATTGGTTATTATCTGTTTTTGTGGCTCATTATTGGCTGGCCCCAAAGTTTGTTTACATGGGATGTGTTGTTTCTGATCCCACTAACGTGGACCGGACCGGTGATAGCGCCGGTTGCACTATCGATTCTAATGATAGGTCTTGGATACGCGTTGCTGTATTTTGACGCGAATGGACGAGGTCGATTGAACAGACGCGAATGGATCCTGCTGACTACAGGTTCTCTGATCTCCATTATATCGTTTATGTATGAACACATTATTGTATTGGCTGAAGGGACTAACGTAGGTCAGTTCACGATGGATATGTTCTCTGAATATGCAATTGTGCCGGAGCGTTTTGCTTGGCCACTGTTCATTACCGGCGCATTTTTCATACTATCCGGTATCGTACATTTTATTTACAGGCAGGTAAAAATGCAAAAATTGATAAAGAAAGGGCAACTACTATGAATCCATTAACTGAAAAGAACATCAGGTTTATCTTTATTTCAGCCTTGACATTATATTTCTTCAGAGCGATGGTAAGCTGGGATATTCGTTTCGTTTTTCTAAACTGGAACCTATTCTTAGCCTGGTTGCCGGTTTATTTTGCCAGAAAATTAAACAAATCATCAGGCAGACCTTTTCAGGTCATAATGCTTGCATTGGCATGGTTTTTTTTTCTGCCGAACTCATTCTATATCTTCACTGATCTTGTTCACTTGCAATGGAGCAAAGGATTCTGGAAGGCATATGATTCCATCTTGATTCTTGCATTCGCATTATCAGGTGCTGCTTACGGATTTCTCTCCATTCATCTTTTGAAGGAACCGCTGGAAAGGTTCTTCAGGGCCTTGAGTTTAGATCATATCCGCGGAATGTTTGCACTGCTTCTACTTTGCTCGTTTGGCGTATACATTGGCCGGATCGGACGTTGGAACACCTGGGATCTTGTATTCAATCCCATGGATTTTTTTCAATACGTTTTCGAGATCACCCGGTTATCGAACGCCAATGTGGAAGTGTTCATTTTTACCGGGTTATTCTGGTTATTTTTGGTCTTAATTTACACGGTTGTGTATCAATACTCACTAAAAAGAGAAATGCATGAGGTTCATTCGTAGTTTAAGATATGCATTAAAGGGTTTGTCCATTATGCTCCTTAAAGAAAGGAATTTCAGGACACAGGCAGTCATTGCCTGCATTGTCATTATCACAGGCATAATACTTGATATCAGCAGTACAGACTGGATTATTGTGCTTATCTGCATTGCAGTTGTGCTATCGCTTGAAGGCATCAACACTGCCATTGAACGTATCCTGGATAAAATGTATCCGGATCATGACCCCGAAATCGGTAAAATAAAAGACATTGCTGCAGGTGTTGTGTTATTATCTGCCTCAATTAGTGCAGTTATTGGGATGATTGTGTTCTGGAAATACCTTTAACCTTTCTTCGAGGTGCCATTTAATTGCTGCTTTGTCCGTTTGACAATGATATTTCTTCAAGAAGAGGAACCAGGTTATCCATGGTTACATGCTCCATTACTACGACCTTATACCAGTTAGGAGATTCATGATTGTCCGGAACCAGCCCATATTTTCTACCTATTTGATCATTTACATACTTGCTGCGTATGGTGATGATATTTGAAAACTTCTGACGGTAGAACTTAATGTCATTTTTTTCCAGTTTATCAGCAAACCAGCGCGTGCGGTTCAGCAGGGTTGTGATTTTTTCGTACCATCCGTACGGTCCGTAAGTACGAAGGATCATCCATACGGCCAAAGCATTAGCACCTGACCTGCTGCCAATCAGCGTATAATCTTCCCCCTCAACGTAACTTGCTTCCTTTGTGTTGGCATAATGTATATTCCCTTTACGTGTTAGGAAGATTCCGGTACCGTATGGCGCCTGTACCATTTTGTGTGCATCGAGTGTCACTGACGACACGTGCGGATTATGGAAGTCCAGTTTATTCATTTCAGAAGAAAAGGGATAAAAGAAACCACCATAGGCACCATCAACGTGCAATTTAAAATCTATTCCGGCAGTTGTAACAGCATTAACGTACTGGTCCGGGTCATCCACCGAACCGAACATAGTGGTCATCATGTTCGCAACAATAATGGCATATTTCTTCCCGTTTTTTTTACACTCCCTTAATGTGTTGTTCAGGTCATTATCATCAATACTCCTGTCATTTTCGTTCACCTTCACCTTTACAATACTGATACCTAGTACATTGGAGGCTTTATCCATAGAGTAATGACTGTCATCAGAGCAAAGAATAAAGATCTCATCGTGAGAAGCTCCAAATTCCTGCATAAAATAATTCCGGTAAATCCATATAGCCTGCATGTTCGCTTCTGTTCCACCAGAGGCAACATAACCGTCGAAATCTTCTTTACCTCCTTTTAATATCTCCTTTGCACATATATCAATAAGTTCTCGTTCGATCTTCTGTGTGCCGGTAAAGAAACTCTCGGATTTACCCAGTGTATGACAACCGATGTGGTTGGGGTTATGTATCATCGTTGAAAGAAAAGGAGCATCCTTCAACCAGGGAGCATCGTGATAGAATACATTCTGATCAAGGTGTGAACCAGGTATACCAAGCAAAACCTTGTCAAAAAAGCTCGTATTTTCATTTAGGGCATTGAATACGATATCCTTTATTTCCTGATTAGAATATTTTGTCCAAATTGTCATTTTTCAGAATTGAGGTGCAAAGGTAAGATAAGCAAGTTGTATTTTATTTCGCAAGCTGCACAAATAAGAGGCCGGTAATGCACTTGAACATGATCAGAAAAGGATTAGGAAGATGAGTGGTAAATCCGTTTGATTCAATACTCCCTATAAATGCGTCCGCCCCTGGATTGTCATTTCTGGAGACAATGCAGAGGCAGGACATTAAAGAGGGGTATGCGAGAATTGCTTCTCGTCCTCGCAAAATATCATGAAATTACCAGATTAACAAGCTATTAAATGTTTATTCTGACCAATCTGCCATCACCTGATTCCGAACAAGGTCTTCCATGCCCTCTTTTTTACGGATCAATTTGGCCTTATTATTATAGACCATTACCTCTGCCGGACGGAACCGGGAATTGTAATTTGTCGCCATTGAGAAGCCATAAGCCCCGGCATTGTGAATAGCAAGAATATCGCCTTCCCTTACTTCGCTCAATGACCTGTCATAACCAAGGGTGTCAGTTTCACAGATATATCCGACCACAGAATATATCCGGCGTGTCCCTGTCGGATTGGAGATATTGGTGATCTGATGATAAGCATCATACATCATTGGACGTATGAGGTGATTTTGCCCCGAATCCACACCGGCAAAAACAGTTGATACGGTCTGTTTGACCACATTCGTTTTAACCAGAAGGTATCCGCTTTCAGAAACGATGTATTTGCCTGGTTCAAACCAAAGCTCGAGGTCCTTACCATATTCAGTACAAAATGTCTGAAACCTATCCACGATCTTCTTTCCAATACCGTCGATATCTGTAGCTATATCCCCTTCTCTGTAGGCTACCTTAAATCCTGAGCCGAAATCCATAAACTCAAGGTCTTTAAAATTGGATGCTGCATCAAAAAGCAGATCTGCCCCTCTTAGGAACACCTCAGCATCAAGAATATCTGATCCGGTGTGCATATGCAAACCGACCACTTTGATATTATACGTCTGCATTACGCGCAGTAGTAAAGGTATCTGATAAATGGATATACCAAATTTTGAATCGATGTGGCCTGTTGAGATATGCAGGTTCCCCCCGGCCATAATATGTGGGTTCAGGCGAATGCAGCATGGCACAGAATCTCCGTATTCATGGCCAAATTGCTCCAGAATAGATATATTATCAATATTGATCACAACTCCTTTATCAACTGCTCTTTTGATCTCATCAAATGAAACACAGTTGGGCGTATAAAGGATATCCTCAGGTTTAAAACCTGCGATCAGACCTAATTCAACCTCCTGAATGGATACTGTATCCAAACCACTGCCGTGCTCTTTTAATAGTCGAAGAACGTTAAGATTAGTAAGTGCTTTACAGGCATACTTTATCTTAATTTCAAGAGGTTTAAAAGCCTCCATTAAGTGATTGTATTGCGAGACAATCTTATCACCGTCATAAAGATAAAGTGGAGTCCCAAACTCCTCACAGATGGATAGGACATCCTGCCCTGCCACCACGTACCTGTCATTTATTAAGTCCATTCTAAATTTGTTTACACTAAAAAAGAAAACCTCCACATATGTGAAGGTTTTGCAAATATACATTTTGTAGGATTACTGCAATTTATGGCAGTGTAAGTTTGAAATCATTGTAACGGTCAACAAATCGTTCACCAACCTTACCTCCCAGTTCTTCCCAACGATCCAGAATGGCCTGCACCCTGTTCTCCGGATTCGGGTGGGTGCTAAGAAACTCAAGTCCTCCACCACCTCCCAGTTGAATGATCTTTTCAAAGAACCTGGCTGCGCCGCGGGCATCGTAATCTGTTTTATAAAGATATTCTACTGAACGCATGTCCGATTCTGATTCATTTGATCTGCTGTATTTAAGATTGATCATGCCTTTGGCGATCTGTGCCAAAGCTCCCTGATCATTGCCAAGCAGGACCGTAAAAAGAACTTCAATGCCGTATTGTTTAGTCAATGCCTCCGTACTATGACGTTCATCAGCATGGGCTATTTCATGGCCCATTACACCCGCTAATTCATCTTCAGACTCCAGGAATTTTATCAAACCGGTATATACATAAATATATCCTCCCGGGGTGCAAAATGCATTGAGAACAGAATCGTCTTCTATGATCTTGACCCGCCATACAAATTGATCCCTGTATTTAAGCAAACCACAGTCTAATACATTGTTTGTTATTCGGTGTATGTGTCCATATGCCTCAGGGTAAGATGCGCTGTCAAGCAAAGGATAGGTCTGGCCATCTGAATCTATTTCCTCTGAGACCTGTTTCCCAAAATCAATGTCATCCTGAACACTGAAAAGGTTTATACCGGGTTTGTCTTCCTTACTGTCCTTTTTGCAACTGTCAAGAGTAGCAGTTGACAACAGGATCAGCGCCAGGTATCCAATACGAATAATTCTATTTTTCATTATGTTAAAACGGGTAGTTAATTGCTATGTTCCAGACATTTATATCAAAATTACCTTTACTTTCTACTATATCAAAAATAACCCATCTGTTCTCAGGTGCAAGATTAGGGTCTTTTACAGGCATTCCATAATCCAGACGAAACAGGAAATAAACAAAATCGAACCGAAGTCCGAGCCCGGTGTTCAGCGCCATATCAGAAGCAAAGGAATTCATTGTGAATTTGCCACCTGGGTAGTTGGCGTTATTGAAAGTCCAGACATTTCCTGCATCCATGAATAATGCCAGCTCAAGATCAAACGGACCGGAATAGATATCAAACCTGTATTCGGCATTTGCCTGCATCAATATTTCTCCTGAACGGTCGATCTGTAAACTGGATGCTGTGCGATACGACCCCGGACCCACTGTCCTTGGCCGCCACCCCCTTAAACTGTTCGCACCCCCGACATAGTATCTGCGGTCGTACGGTAAAATGGTCTTATTGAGAGGAACACCTATGCCCGCATATGCCCTAAGGACCCAACTCGTATGCTTATTGTATATCCTGTTGAACCTGAAATCAATATCTGACCTCAAAAAGGAAGAATGCTGTACATTAAAAACTTCACCGCCTTTTGTTAAATAGGGAAGACCTATTCCGGCAAATTCCATGGCATTGGAAAACACTTCCCAGTAACTTCCCGGTCTCAGCCCATCTTTGGTGTACACCCTTGATTTAGTCGTCTGAGCAAATATCAAACGCGTACTTGTGATCAAATTGTTTGTGAACAGGCGGTCATAATAATTAAGGAACCTCGGATCCACCGTACTTAAGAATCCACTTGCAACTTTCGCCTGGTTTAAGCTTATGAGTCCGGCCTTCCAGTAAAAAGCTGTTTTATCATACAAGAATTCATAGGTCATCTCCAGCGGCAGTACCCTGCGTATGTAAAACGGGTTATTCTCGTATACGAACGACAGGTTCATTCTTGTCTGGCTCTTATTAGACCTTGGTATCTGTGTGAAATTATCCAGGATCAACAGGCGGGGAAATCGCAATTC
>DJML01000111.1 GCA_002436505.1 Bacteroidetes bacterium UBA6491
ACCGAGGGAGTATGGTACCTATAAAATTCTTCAGGCCGTCATTATTATTTGCCTTTACATGCACATTTGGACCTGTAACGGCAATAGAAACTTTCGCTGTTTGCTTCGGACCGGCATCGTACAAAGGTTCATTCAGTGGGACATTCACATGAACCGGTCCCGGGCAGGGATTGTCCGTTTTTTGATATGCTTCTTTTGCTATATTGATAAAAGACCCTGTATCGGAATAGTCTTCAGGAGTCCTGAATTCCGCCCTAATATGATTAGAGAAGAGATTGTCCTGCCTGATACTCTGCCCAACCCACTGATCGATCATTCGTCCCGGTCGGTCAGCTGTTATTATCAATAGCGGCACCCTGGAATAATACGCCTCGGTTACTGAAGGATAATAATTTACAGCAGCAGTACCTGACGTACAGACCAAGGCTGTGGGCCGTCCGGTAAGCATTGACATACCGAGAGCGGTGTATCCTGCGGACCGCTCATCGATCACAGAATAAATGTTTATCTCTCTGATCCGAGAAAAAGCCAGGATCAGTGGTGCATTTCTGCTTCCGGGAGAAATGATCACATCTTTCAGGCCCAAAGAAACCATGGTATCAACAAAAACATTGATGCTTTCCTGCATTTGAAACTGCTCCTCTCCCATTTGAAGCAAAATAAATCATTTTTCAACACTAACTTTTCATTTCATACATTTGCATTGACGTTAAGAAAATGGCAATAGAACTTAAAATTCCTTCGGTAGGAGAGTCCGTTACTGAAGTGACCATATCTCAATGGTTGAAAAGCGATGGGGATTATGTTGAGATGGATGAACCAGTTGCCGAGCTAGAAAGTGACAAGGCAACAGTTGAGCTGAATGCTGAAAGTGCAGGTACGCTTAAGATACTTATAAAAGAAGGAGAAGATGTACAGGTAGGTTCAGTGGTCGCTGAAATCGATACTGATGCCGAGGCACCCGCAACCACCTCTTCACAAAAAGAGGAACCTGTTAAAAAGCCTGAGGGCAAAGAAGAAGTTAAACAAGTAACTCCGGAGAAGCAAGCAGGCTCATATGCCGCTGGCACTCCTTCGCCATCAGCATCAAAAGTTCTTTCGGAGAAAGGCATATCTCCGTCAAATGTTTCCGGAACCGGCAAAGGAGGCAGGATAACCAAGCAAGATGCACTTCTTGCTCAACCTTCAGCAATGCAAAACGGTGGCATGAAGCTTGGAAACGGAAGCAGAGAACAGCGACGTGAAAAAATGTCAAATCTTAGAAAAACTGTTTCACGAAGACTTGTGGCGGCAAAGAATGAAACGGCCATGCTTACTACATTCAACGAGGTAGATATGATGCCAATCATGGATATCCGCAAAGCGTACAAGGATAAATTCCGTGACAAACATGGTGTTGGACTCGGGTTCATGAGTTTCTTTGTCAGAGCTTGTGTCCTGGCATTGCAAAAATTCCCGGCTGTTAATGCCTATATCGATGGAAACGAGATCATTTTCAATGATTTTCAGGATATCTCCATAGCTGTTTCAGGTCCAAAAGGATTAATGGTCCCAGTCATCAGAAATGCAGAGTCATTGAATATGTGGGAGATAGAAAATGAAGTTCTTAGACTTGCGGTAAAAGCCAGAGACGGGAAACTTGGCATTGACGAAATGACGGGAGGAACATTTACGGTTTCTAACGGAGGCGTATTTGGTTCAATGATGAGTACCCCGATCATTAACCCACCACAATCTGCTATCCTCGGCATGCACAATATAGTTGAAAGAGCTGTTGTTGTGAATGGGGAGATCGTCATCAGACCGATGATGTACATTGCACTGTCTTACGACCACAGAATAATTGACGGGAAAGAATCAGTCAGCTATTTAGTGGAAGTTAAAAAGGCCCTTGAGGATCCGACAATGTTGCTAGGCGGAAGCAATCCGATCGAACAACTGCTCGGAATGTAAACGTTATTTTATGATGGCTGGACGCTGGGTCAGTTCGTGATAGCATATCACATCCTTGCCAAAATAATGCATCACCATGCTTCTTCTTGTTTTGTTTTTTTCAGCATGCAGTGAACCACCATGAACCAGATTTGCATGCCAGATAAGCATATCCCCAGGTTGAGCATAAAACACCTCAGGTTCTATTGATCTTGACTTTATAAAACTTTCCAGAGTTTCCTCATACCTTCGGTTCGGGTTTTCGTCGAGCAGCAGCGCACTTTCCTTTAACCCAATATCCTCGTTATAAAAGTAAGGCCACTTGTGCGACCCAGGATAGTAATATACGGGACCGTTCTCATTGCTGATCTCGTCTAGCGCGATCCAGGCTGCTATCAGGTATCCCTCCGGAAAAGTGGACATATGAATTGAGTCAGAATGTGCTCTCTGCTCACTGCCGTTGATAAAATTAATGGTTTGAAATGGGATCGCCTCTTTGCCAAGCAAATACGACAGAACTTCCATAAGTTTATGGTCTCGCTCTATTGATCTTATCAGTTCTGACTGCCGGTTTGCGAATACTATTTTATTTCTGGTGAAATTGAAGCCGACCTTCCCAGAATGAATAAGCCCCTCGATCTCTTTATTTAGTGCCAGAACAGAATTGCTGAAATAACCTTTAAGCACGATCATTCCGTTTTTGTTCCACGAATCCAAAAGCTCATCTGAAAGCAGCTCCGGTCTTTTCATTTCTGCTCTTTCGGTCAATCCTGCCTCGTTCAGGTTCTTCAAAACAGAATGTCTGAGAGATCTCCAGACAGCACGATTAAGGCCTATCTTCTTGTAAAGGGTCTTATTTCTTTTCAAATACCGGATATTCAACAAATTATTTAGCACATAGAAAGGTTTTATCCTTCTGGGAAATCCTTTGTATTTGTCAAGTATCCTCATTCAATGCCTATTTTACTGAAGTAGCAACTATTGAGACAGGCTCGTTGCCTTTAATGCTGTCCGGCAATGATTCTGCAATCATTTCTTTCAATACCTTAACGGATCGAACTTTAGCATAATTTCTGCTGTATACCAGGCTTACTTCTCTCACCGATTGATCCTTCTCAAGCGATCTCAATTTTGATCTCGACTTATCTGAAAGTTCAAGGGCAGCCCATTCGGGCAGCACAGTAAGGCCTCCTTCAATATCTACAAGTCTCTTGAGGGTGTCAATTGAACCACTCTCATAGTCGAGATTTGACGCTCTTTGATCAGTTTGTAAAGAACAAATGTTAACGATCTGGTTCCTGAAGCAATTCCCTTCGGATAAAAGCCAGATCCGATCCTTTTTCAGATCCTCTATTGACAGAACATCCTTTTTAAAGGCCGGGTGTCCCGGATTTAAATAAAGAAGGAATTTCTCGTAAAACACCGGATCTTCAATAATGGAATCATTGTAAAGGGGCGTCGACAATATCCCTATATCAATGTGATCTTCTTTCAGCATTTTAATGATATCTTCTGTGATCAGTTCCTTTACATAAAGTTTAAGATCCGGGTATTTTCTGCCCATTTTACTGATAAGAAGCGGCATCAGATATTGCGAAATTGTTGGCAAAATGCCAATATGTAATTCACCGCTTACAGTGTCCTTAAATTCATCTACAATATTCTCTATTCTTTGTGCTTCATGCAGTACCTCCCTGGCTTGTGCGATTATTTTTTTACCAATATCAGTAGGCATTATCGGCTGCTTGGACCGATCGAACAATTTTAAACCGAATTCATCTTCCAGCTTCTTGATCTGCATGCTTAATGTAGGTTGTGTTACAAAACATGCCTGTGCCGCACGAACAAAATGCCGGTGTTTTTCAAGGGCCACTATGTACTCAAGCTGAATTATTGAAATATTCATTCTTCTATTTACTGTTTGGAGAGTTGTTCTGAAAACAGAACGGGCGCTTACCGCATAACAATAAGCCCACAAAAATGGTTAATTTTTTAAGTTAGTTACAAACTAACATTCATTATAAAATGCGGGGAAAGGAATAAATGGTCGTGAAATCAATTTTAAAGCGCCTGAAGGCTCTTAAAATGCCTTCCAGCCCTGTGCCTTTAATTCTACCGTTTGCTCGCCATTTGTGATGAGTTTATTCCCTTGTGAGAGATCTGTAACATACCCTATCACCGTAATGTCTTTATCATTTTCGATCTTATTATAATCAGATTGCTGAACAGTGAAAAGAAGTTCATAATCCTCACCCCCGTTCATTGCAGCAGTGGTAGCATCGATATTGAATTCAACACCCATATTAAAGGTATCCTGATCAATCGGTAGTTTTTTCTCATAAACCGTCATCCCGACATTTGAAGCTTTAGATAAATGCATTAGTTCAGAGGCCAGTCCGTCTGAAATATCTATCATTGATGAAGGTATAATGCCCATTTTGTCAAAAGCCTTAATTATATCCAGTCTCGCTTCTGGTTTTAATTGTCTTCCAACAATGTAATCATGGCCTGAAAGATCGGGCTGCATTTCAGGGTTTTCCATAAAAATGGATTTCTCTCTTTCCAGCAGTTGCAAGCCAAAATAAGCACCTCCAAGATCTCCTGTAACACAGATCAGATCTCCCGGTTTTGCTCCTGACCTACGTACAACCTTATCTTTAGGGGCTTCACCAATGGCCGTTCCTGTTATTATCAATCCAATTCTTGAACTTGAGGTGTCTCCACCTACCAGGTCAACGTTATAGTTGTCGCAGGCCAGGCGTATACCTGCATAAAGCTCTTCTATCGCATCTAGAGTAAACCGGCTTGACAACCCTATCGAGACCAACAGCTGCTGAGGGACAGCATTCATTGCACATATATCAGAAAAATTGATGACGGCTGCTTTGTACCCTAAATGTTTTAGAGGGGTATACATCATATTAAAATGAACGTTCTCAATCATCTGATCAGTAGATACGGCTTTCACAATTTCACTGTTCGCAGAAGAGATCAGTGCAGCATCGTCGCCAACACCTAATATGGTGGAAGTTTGCCTGTATTGTATCCCTTGCGTAAGATGATCGATCAATCCGAACTCACCCAATTCTGAGATTTCTACTGTATTCCTGTTCTCAAACATTTCGTTCATAGCTACAAAGGTCTTTGATTTTATCTAAATCAAGCTAATGATGCTTGAAATCATCTCTTTTATGCTGCAACTTGGCCGAATGATCAACCTTAAGATCCTGCGTATACTCTGCGAACAGATCTTCCCGCAGATCTGCCCGGGGTGCGACTCAAACGTATTGATAAACAACGCCTTATTGTGTCAAAGGTGTCTTTTAAAACTTCCAAGAACAGATCACTTTCGTAGTCGTGCTGACCATGCCGATCTTTTTACCAATCCAGGTCTTGTGCTCAGCATGTCTTGCTCCTTGTTGTACTTTAGAAAAGGTGGGATCACCCAATCCATCCTTCATGAAATAAAGTATAAAAAAAACCAGAAACTCGCTTTATTCATGGGCCGTTTAATTGGTAAGGAACTAAAAGAATCTCCGTTATTTATCGAAGATGCGGTGCTTGTTCCTGTCCCGATTCACCCAAAAAAACTTAAGATCAGGGGATATAATCAAAGTGAATTGATCGCAGAAGGAATTTCAGTAGAATTGGGCATTCCGGTAAACAAAAGGATCCTTTTCAGAAGGATGCACTCCCAAAGTCAAACAAAAATGGGACGATCAGAACGGTTCGAGAATTTAACTGAAGTCTTTACCGCGACTTTTACAGAAACAGACGATTGTAGTCATCTAATACTTATTGATGATGTAATCACAACCGGTGCCACATGTGAATCATGCTTAGCGGCAATAAAAAAAACAAATACAGATTGTAAATTAAGCCTGATAACACTTGCAATTGCTTTAAGTGGGTAAGCCAGGGGTCAGTTGCTGATCTTTATGAAACGTGCTGAGCCATAACCTTCAGCATGGATGAAGTAAACTCCGTTACTCAAATGATCCACAGATATCTCCGTAGATGAAAGCGGCAAGATCTGAAGTTGCATTTCCACCCTACCATCTGTTGAAAGGATGATAACATTTACTTTCTCATTGTGAGGGTTGCTAAGCAATACAGAACTGTTGGCAGGGTTAGGCCTTATCTGCAACAGAGAAGGATCTGTTTCATCGATATTTACCTTACCAAATGAGCCACAAACGGTATTCGTGCGCACCGGTTCACTATTCCCGGCCACTACAATAGCAGTATTACATATCTCCGTTCCTTTTGGATGCATCTTTGGTACCAGTCCTATTTTGACATCTAAGTAGCCAATAGAGGATAAAGGATCTGTCGCACTATCCACAAGTGCCGCATCGTCAAAGGTCCAGGTATATATGTACTGGTAATTTCCCTCAACTTCTTTATAATCGATGTTGATCACTGCCTGATCCTCAAATGAATAGTTCACCCAGACTTTGTTGAGATATATATTCTCATCAAATGTGTCACGGATCACAATTCTATCGATCGTTGAGTTGCTAATGTTATGAATCCTGATCTTGTATAGCAAGAACTCCTCAGTCAGGCTTATTTCACGGTCATTTCCGGTAGCTTTACTGATCGGTTCAATTCCTTCGTTCGTCAGATCAAAATATGTGGTGCCGGTATTATCTGATCCGTTTTCATCGGTGCCGTCTGCATTGATCTCATAGCTGAACACGAGGTCTTCGTTGCTGATACCTGGGATGTCCGAGGTCATTTCAAAACACAGTACAGATCCGGCAGGGATACTGCTAATGCGCCAGACTGCTTTTTTGCCGTCAAACTGATCAGGAACAGGTTCAAATGATGCACCGGAAATTCGGTCATCGACGTTCAATACCACTTCAACATTCTGAGCTTCAGCAGTACCTTTATTGTATACACATAGCTTAATTCTGTCCTTTTGGCCACTTTGCAATACCCAGCCGTTATAATCTGTAAGGTGCCCTGTAAGGTCTACTTTGCCTGGAATTTGTTCTACACCAAAATTCAAACCGGTATATGTTACATTCTCCTGAACTGCGATCGCTTTTGTGGGATCACAACTTGTCTTCCAATAATCAGGATAAATAATCCTCAAGGTATAATTGCCTTTCTTAACCGGAATCCTGTATGAACCATCAGAGTTGAGGTTAAATAGATAACCACCTGGTGTGAGTTCAATCGCTNNGCATTTGAAACGTTTTTATCTCCTGAAGACAGGATACAATCACCGTCGGTATCTTCAAACACTGAACCAGTCAGTAATGCTCTGTCAGGATATATTCTTCCAAAGTTGGTAGCACCCAGATAAGTAAAGTTTCCATACACATACGGCTGATCAAGCAATGACAGAGCGAAGAGGTCATTGGATATCTGGCCTGTCTCTGCTTTTATCCAGGAAGTTCCGTTATAATACATTATACTGAACAATTCAGAAGTTCCGAGGTCACGGAATTCACCTGTGGCCCATATATAATCCCCGGACTGTACCATGTTGTTCAATTGAACAACCTCTGTCTCCTCTAGCCCGCTTGAGATATTGGCCCATGATCCGCCTACCAGTTTCTTGAAATAATCATAGGTACTGGATGTCGGTTTTCCAAACAGCACCAGATTGCCATTATAACGGGTAAAATTGTCACACATATTAAGGAAAGGCGCAGGCGTGATCACGCCCCACTTGCCGTTGTTAAAGGATGCAAGTATCCCCTGTCCAAAACCTCCGCTGGCATAGATAAGACCATTATGAACTATAGCGTCATTTATATAATCTGTCGCATCGTCCTTAGTCAGCAGATCACCAAATTCTTTCCAGGAATCATCCGTCCCCAGTTTAAGCAGGTTGCTTGAAATATCTGCTCCTCCGAACATCCCCATCAAAAGAAGATTGCCATTGTGTATGAGGAACTTATTAATATCAGAACTTCCTGAAATAAGTGTATCGTTGTAAGAGATCCATTGGTCTCCGTCCCATGCAACCACATAATTGACGGCTGATCCACTCAGGTCGATGTCGTATTTACCTGTAACAAATATTCTATTTTCAAACTGAACGACATCTACTACAACAAATTCCCCATCCGGGTTCAATCCATGTTTTGGAAGTGGGTCAATAGTTGCAACATCATACCACCCGCCGACATCCCAGTGCTTCAGGTCATATACTCTATCAGCGTCGTAGGTCACGGCAAATGCTTCATTCCCATTAGCAGTGATCAGATGAGAATTTGACCAATTCGTCTTTCCATCAGGAGCAATGGCCTGACCCGTCGCAGTGAAAACTGCTGACAAAATCACAACGATATGTAATAGCCATCGTCTCATCTTCTAAATAGAATATAGTTCGCAGTTATATTAAAACCATAGTTATAGGGTCTAAGTTTTGTCGGAGCCGTTTCTTTATACAATGATGTAACACTCATTGCAAATGCAGGTTCTAATCCAAATCTAAAATATCTCACACCTGCATAGTAAATACCACCTTTTACCTCCATTCCCATTGCGCTATTCTTTAGATCTTCATTCTGGGCTAATTCCACAAGGCTAAGATCCGTCTGATCAGGTTTCCTGCCATCGGAGTTTATCAACCTCATAAATGAAAGGCCTGCTTCGGCCCTTACTTCCCAGTTGCTTAATGGCCCCAATGAAACAATTGTACCAAATTTTATCGGCATTTCAACAAAACCAAAAGTGTTAATTCCGTCATATTCAACCTTTTGCCGAAGAGCGGGTGGCAAAGGGGTATAATAAAGCTTTTGCGCCTTTTCATCTATCGTTACGAATTCATTGATCTCGTAATCATAATTCACTCTTTCCACCTTTTGGCTGTAATACATCCCCGAAGCAACATAGAAGTTTGGTCCTATGTACCGAAGAACGTTAGCTCCAAATGTATAGCCACTTGCAGCGTTCTCACTTCCTTCCGAAATACCAAAGAAATCCTTATGGATCTTCCAGTCCTGTCCCTGATTTGCAATTGATCTCAACAATCCTACATTTGGGGTTATCCTTACGCCAAACTCCCAGGTTGCAGGATTCTGGAATGTTAAAGCCGGTGCTTTACCCAGTGATGAACGGTTGATAACAATTTGACCTCCCCATTCCGGGATGCCAATATTTACGTTCAGTAGCGGATTCTTGATGTCTAAGGTATGGATCTGCTGAGTGTTCCTTTCCGCATATACAATTTCATTCAAGGATTTCGCCTCATCTCTGTTTGATGTGCTTACCGTTGAATTGTCTCCGGGCAGAATATCTAACGGGGTTGAAGGTGTTTCTGGAACATTCTGATCCGTTGTTTCAAATTGCGAAATATTTTTATCGTCCTGACTTACAACCTCCTGTTTTTCAGCTACATTTTCAGGTATTATTGCATGATTAAGATCTGTTTGTTCCTGTTGACTTGGAATGGTTCCAGTCTCAAAATCATTCGATCTATTCATATCAGAGAGGAACCAAAGTCCACCTGAAATGACCAGTAATCCGGCAATACTCCACCACATGGCAATCACACGGCGTCGTTTTCTGGCAATGGCAGATGAAACGTTCTTCCAATCTCCTTCAGTTACATTTCCGGTAAAGCGGGAAGCTGTTTCTTTCAGTGTCTGATCGAACTCCGCCTCAGAAGCGTCCATTCGGTCAAGAGCAGAAGATATCATCTCCCAATCGCTTGGGTTGACTTCACCATTGAGCCCTTTTAAGGCATCATTCAGGTGATCATCAAAGATATTTCTGTTCTCTTCCAACGTATTTATTTTACACTTAACACTTCCTTAAGCATTGTTCTTGCTCTGGAAAGACGGCTTTTGGATGTTCCTTCAGATATGTTCAATTGCTTGCTTATATCCTGGTGTGACATTCCGTCAATTGCATACATGTTGATTATTACACGGTATATATCAGGCAATCCCTGGATCGCTTTTAATACTGTTTTCTGATCCCATGAGTATTTTGCAGAATGTTCATCATCCTTTTGCAAGTCTCCATCGATCTGCACTTCATTAATGTCAACATGATCATATTTGATGTGCGCCTTTCTAAAATAATTAAGAGACGTATGAACAAATATTTTGGACATCCATGTTTGCAATGAACTTTCACCTTTGAACGTATTGATCTTAGAAAACACTTTAATGAAGCCATCTTGCATGACATCTCGTGCATCCTCGTAATTGTTACAATATCTCAGGCAAATACC
>DJML01000007.1 GCA_002436505.1 Bacteroidetes bacterium UBA6491
GACAGAAATCTGTTCGAACAGGAAGTGAGCGGCGAACACAAGAAACTTGGCCAGGTCTTTTCGAAAGCAGCGAACAACTCCATCCGCGCCATCAATCAAAGAAATTTCACACTTCTTGGCGATCCCGGAATAAGGCTGGCATATCCGAAATACAATGTTGTGACGACCAAAGTGAACGATTCACTCATAAGTGCCGGCGCAGACACAATTAAAGCATTTACTAAAATGAGGTTTGAAGGAGAGATAAGGGATCTCTCCGGAAATCTTGTGGATGATTTTGAAGGGATCGTGGGGCCTACCGTTTATGACAAGGCCATTGAATACAGGACGCTTAAAAATGATCCCGGAAGTAAGGTCACTTCGTTCTATCTTCAAAACAGCGCTATTTACAGAGGAAAGGTATCGGTTACAGACGGCAAATTCTTTTTCGAATTTGTTGTTCCCAAGGACATTGATTACCGGTATGGCAACGGCAAGATCGTTTATTACGCCCAATCAGCTGATGCAGATGCAAACGGTGTCAACCTTGATCTGATCGTTGGAGGTTCAGGCAAGGATCAGATACGTGATTCCATTCCCCCGACAATAGAAATATTTCTTGACGATACCGAATTCATATTCGGAGGTCTGACCGGTGAAAACACCAATTTGCTTGTAAACCTCTTTGATGAGAATGGGATTAATACCGTCGGTAATGGGATTGGAAGGAACATTACGGCGACACTGGATGAGGATACAGAGAAAGAAGAAGTATATGTACTCAATGACTTTTACCAGGCAAAGCTCAACAGTTATCAGGAGGGTGAGATCGAATATCGTCTTAACGACCTTGAAGAAGGCCGTCATACGGTAAAAGTAAAAGTCTGGGATGTTTTCAACAATTCAAGTGAAGCCTACACCGAATTTGTAGTTGCCGAAGATGCTGATATGGCACTGGATCATGTTCTTAACTATCCGAATCCGTTCACCACCTTTACAACCTTTCATTTTGACCATAACAAATCAGGAAGACATCTTGATGTGACAATAAAGATCCTCTCTCCTACCGGGCGTGTCATTAAAACTCTTTTTGCAAGCAATGTCGCTGCAGGAGGACATTTCCAGGGCATAAACTGGAATGGGAAAGACGATTATGGAGATACGATAGGAAGAGGAGTTTACGTTTATAAGGTATCCGTTAAAAGTGATGACGGTACTTCTGCAACAGAATACCAGAAGTTGGTCATCCTAAAATAAATTGTTTTCGAAAGAAAATAATAACTTTGTTGATTAATAAAACCGAAATAGAAGCAGTTTGAAAGCACCTAAATTTCACCAATCATCAGTATTATTATTCCTTATGCTCACCTTTTGTGGACCGGCATTCGGACAAATCAGATCTGAAGAAAACCTTCTGGGACAGATGAATGTGATCACCACAGCTGTTCCTTTCCTGACCATAACACCGGATGCAAGAGCTGCCGCTATGGGCGATGTAGGAGTAGCAACTACTCCGGATGCAGCATCCATACACTGGAACCCTGGGAAACTTTCTTTTATCAAGGAAGACGGCGGTGTATCTATGTCCGCTGCACCCTGGCTAAGGCAATTGGTGCCTGACGTGTGGTTATATTATCTGTCAGGTTACAAAAAGGTTGGGCTTAAAAAGAGAAGTGCCGTTTCAGGATCATTGAGATATTTTACACTTGGCGACATCCAGTTCACGGATAACCAGGGTAATCCTCTCGGAAGCGACGAGCCAAAGGAATTTGCTTTCGATGGCTCTTATTCAACAATGCTGTCAGACAATCTGTCCGTAGGCGTAGCGATTCGTTTCATCAATTCAAGACTTACCTCAGGTACCTTTAACGGTGTTGATATCCGTCCGGGATTGTCAGGAAGCGGAGACATCGGTATATACTGGAAGGACGAGGACATTAAGATCGGTGACAGGAAATACAATTATGCCCTTGGACTGGCGCTAACCAATATGGGTTCCAAGATGACATATACCAATGACGCAGAACGTGATTTCATCCCGATCAACATGAGGATCGGTACCTTCTGGGAAACGCAGATCGATGAGTATAATCGCATAGGAATAGCCGTCGATTTCAACAAACTGATGGTTCCTAGTCCTCAACCCGTATATGCTAAAGATACTTTAGGAAATGATATCGTTGATAAGGACGGAAACCGGCAAATTGAGAACTGGGAGACCTCTGATCAGCCTGTCGTAGCAGGTATGTTCAATTCTTTCTACGATGCACCGGCAGGATTCAGGGAAGAATTAAAGGAGTACACCACCTCGATCGGACTGGAATACTGGTACGCGGATGAATTTGCCTTCCGCACAGGATATTTCAGGGAGTCAGACACCAAAGGTGGCAGAAATTACATGACACTGGGTATCGGACTTCGTTACCAGGTATTTGGCCTTGATGTTGCTTACCTGAGACCATTTGCTCAACGACATCCACTGGAAAATACGTTAAGGTTCAGTCTGTCATTCAATATTGATGAATTCAAGAACCAGAATGCGACCGGACAATAATAAATTGGAGACCAGCTAAAGGCAACCAATTAAATATTAAAAAAAGCCGAAGATAGTTCTTCGGCTTTTTCTTTTTTCATTTAATTCTCGTTAAAGAGCTACATTTTCAAGTTTTCCGTTAGATGGAATCTTCCAATCAACTGCGTTATCAACTTTCTCTTCAAGTAAAGCAAGGTCAAGAACTTCAAGCATGTTTTTCACAAAATGGAAGGTCAGGTCCTTAACATATTCAGGAGCAATATCTTCAACATCTTTTCTATTGCTTGAAGAAAGTATTATCTCCATAATTCCCGCTCTTTTGGCGGCAAGGATCTTCTCTTTAATACCACCTACAGGCAGTACTTTTCCTCTAAGAGTGATCTCGCCGGTCATGGCCAGATGACTTTTAACTTTTCTCTGGGTAATACTCGAAGCCATAGACGTGAGTATCGTTATTCCAGCTGAAGGGCCGTCCTTTGGAACCGCACCAGCAGGAAAATGAAGATGGATGTCGTAATTATCAAAGATGCGCGGGTCAATATCCAAATATTCAGCATTTGCCTTCAAAAATGTTGAGGCCGTAATGGCGGATTCCTTCATAACATCTCCAAGCTGACCAGTAAGTGTAAATTTACCTTTTCCGAACGTTAGTCTGCTTTCTACGAACAAGATCTCACCGCCTACCGCTGTCCAGGCAAGTCCAGGGACAACACCTGCTATATCGTTCGACTCGTAAGCATCTTTTTCTATTCGTTGGCTACCTAGCACCTTCGCAGCTGTTTTTAACGATACCGCTCCACTTTTCAAGGTACCGTTCACTACTTCTTTTGCCTGATGACGCGCCAAAGTGGCAATCAGTTTTTCCAGGCCCCGCACCCCTGATTCCCTTGTATAATGCATAATAACGTCTAGCAGTACCTTATCTGAAACACTGAATTCCTTTGCCTTCAGCCCATGGGCCTTTCTTTGTTTTGGCACCAGATATTTCTTAGCTATCTGCAACTTCTCCTCGATCGTATACCCGTTGATCTCAATGATCTCCATTCTGTCGCGAAGGGCAGGCTGGATCGTATCCAGACGGTTTGCAGTGGTAATAAACATCACGCGTGAAAGGTCATAATCCAGCTCAACGTAATTGTCGTGGAATGAGCTGTTCTGCTCAGGGTCCAGGATCTCTAACAGCGCGGATGACGGATCACCCCTGAAATCACTGCCAATTTTATCAATCTCATCAAGAACAATGACAGGATTTGACGTTCCGGTCTTTTTCAACGACTGTATAATTCTGCCTGGCATCGCACCTATATAGGTCTTTCTGTGTCCTCTCAACTCTGCTTCATCGTGCAATCCGCCAAGCGACATTCTTTCATATTTTCGTCCGACTGCTTTCGCGATGCTTCTTCCAAGCGATGTCTTTCCTACTCCCGGAGGGCCATACAGGCAGAGGATCGGACTTTTCATGTCGCCTTTTAGTTTCAGCACAGCAAGGTATTCAAGTATTCTTTCCTTGACCTTATCCAGCCCAAAATGGTCCGCATCAAGGATCTTTCTTGCTCTTTCAATGTCAAACTGATCCTTCGTAAAATTATTCCATGGAAGGTCCAGCAGCAATTCCGTATAATTCAGACTAACTGAATAATCCGGTGCTGCAGGGTTCATCCGTTGCAGCTTGTCCAGTTCCTTATCAAATGCTTTAGCAACCTCTTTGCTCCACTTTTTCTTTTTGCCCCTTGCCCTTAGTTTTTCTATCTCCTTATCGGGTGAATCCTGACCCAGTTCTTCCTGAATCGCTCTAATCTGCTGATGAAGAAAATATTCACGTTGCTGCTTGTCAAGATCTACCTTAACCTTGGACTGTATCTGATTTTTAAGTTCAAGGATCTGCATTTCACGCGTCAGATGCTGGAGGACCACTTTGGCTCTCTTTTCAACATCCTGCATTTCAAGAATAGACTGCTTGTCGTCGATGTCTATATTTAAATGACTGGCAATGAAATTGATAAGGAAATTCGGACTGTCAATATTTTTAAGCGCAAAATTGGCTTCAGTAGGTATGTTGGGCGACAAATTGACAATGTTCTCAGCCATATCCCTAATCGAAGAAAGCAAAGCATCGAATTCCTTATTTTTCTTCGATTTAATGTCCTTCAGAACAGTAACCCTGGCCTTAAAATAAGGCTCCGTTTCAATGATCTCCTCAACGGTAAATTTTTTCTTGCCCTGAATGATCGCCGTGATATTTCCATCAGGCATGCGGAGCATTCGCACGATATGTGCCAGGGTCCCGACTTCAAAAAGATCATCCGGATCAGGGTCTTCGATACTTGAATCCCTTTGTGATATCACTCCGATTATCTTATCTTTCTGATACGCCTGCCTTATCAGTTTAATGGATTTATCACGGCCAACAGTAATTGGCACGACAACACCCGGAAATAGAACAGTGTTTCTCAGAGGGAGGATCGGCAGCTCTGTCGGATCGTTCTCACGTTCCATCTCATCTTCATCCTCCTGGCTCAATAGTGTTATCAATTCAGATGGATCGCCATCATCATCCATAGCACTCATTGGAAAATATATTTTTTCTGTTTCGAACATAGTTTGTCAATGTGTCATACTACATATAGCAAATGCAGCTATCTACATTTATCAATTGTCATGCCAAGGTGAATAATTTTCCTTTTTTGGCAGCAAAAGCAAATATTATCAATGCAACTGTCATAGCTACTAAATAATACAATGCGTCTGAAAAAAGACCGTTAAAAATCCACTTCCCAACAAAGAAAAGGCATGAGTACACCATAATTACTCCTGCCACCCAGGCACTCATTAGCCATCCAACAAGGCTGTTATCGGCCTCTCCGGTTTTTCCCCACCAACCCATTGGCCGTACTCTGTTATAAAATTCAATCAGTTTATCCTTGCCAACAGGCCGGGTGAATAACACAACGATCAGCCAGGATGCCGTTGTAATTAGAACAGAGACCATGACACTGTAGCCCATATCAAAATACCAAAGGTCAGGTGTCGCTCCCTGTGGAACAGAATGTGTATTTAAATAAACTGTTTTATAATAATTAATAACGAGATATACTATAAAAGGAACAACCGTAGCAACCACTTCCGCCCAAGCATTGATCCGCCACCAGAACCACCTGAAAATCAGCACTACCCCTACCCCTGCTCCACATTGAAGAATAAACTCCCACACACCCTTAACGCTTTCCACCTGCATAGAAACCAGAAGTCCGATGATCATAATTATGACTGTGCTTCCGCGGCTTATTTTAATGATCCCCGAATCTGACATTTCCTTCCCTTTCTTTTTTTGCCACGGAACGATCAGATCGTTCACTATATAACATGCCCCCCAGTTGATCTGGGTAGAGATCGTACTCATATAGGCACCCAGAAAGGCGACAAGTAAAAGGCCGGTAAGTCCTACAGGCATAAAATCACGGATGGCAAACACAAAACCCATTCTTGTATGTTCAAGGTCCGGATACAAAACCATTGCACAAAGGCCAACTATTATCCATGGCCAGGGCCTCAGACAGTAATGTGCAACCTGAAACAGAAGCGTAGCTTTCACTGCAGAGCCTTCATCCTTTGCTGACAGCATGCGTTGCGCAATGTAACCTCCTCCTCCCGGTTCCTGCCCTGGGTACCAGGATGTCCACCACAGAAGACCTATATATGCAAAAAAGGAAGACAATGTCAAGCCAAAAGTGCGCAGGCCATTGTTTACAGAATTCCCAATGGATCCCGAAGCACCCGTACCTTCATTCAGAGAAGGGAAAAAAGACAGCGCACCTTCCGGTAATCTTTCTTTAAGTCCTTCCACCCCACCTATCTGAGGAGATCGAAGAACGATCACTGCAAGAATGATACAGCCTATCATAGCAACAGCAAATTGAAAAGCATCGGTCAATACAATTCCTTTCAAGCCCGAAATAGCTGAATAAACAGCCACTATTCCCATAATTCCGGCACTTATCCAAAAGGCAGTTTGTCTGTCCACATCAAGAAATACTTCGATCAGGGACATAAATGCCAGATTTACCCACCCAATGATCATTGCATTGATGAACAGGCCCAGGTAGACCGATTTAAATCCTCTTAAGAACCGTGCTGACCAACCGTCGTAGCGTAGGTGGATAAATTCCACTTCCGTCAGCACCCCTGAGCGCCTCCACAGTTTAGCAAAAAACACGGTGGTCAGGATACCTCCTATCAGGAAATTCCACCAAAGCCAATTCTTGGCAATGCCCCCTTAAGCAATAAGCTCGGTAACCGCCAGGGGGGTATCGGCAGCAAAGGTAGTGGCCACCATTGAGATGCCTGCCAGATACCAGGGCATCTGCCCACCGCCTAAAAAAAATCCTTTCAGGCCCTTCCCAGAAGTCACCTTGTTACGCAAGCTGATCCACAAGGAAAAAACCATGAAAATTCCAATAAATAACCAATCAATCCAGTGTATAGACATTTCTCAAAAATAGAACATTGGCAATTTATTGTCACGATCTTTAAATCCACTATAAACTAATTTTGCAAATACGTCAGAGGAATTATATTTGTGTTAATATTATATCTAAAGGATAGAAGATGAAAAAAATTAAATTAAGTTTTGTATTAATGATGGCCATTGCAGGAACATTGGTCATGTCTGGATGTGGAGATGATGGCGGAACTGACCCTGATCCCAAACCAACTNNTAGTCTGAATATGTTTCAGACAACACCACACTACCTGTGAATACCAATTTCAAAGTAGGAATCGAGGCGAGTCATGAGTCAAGGATCGACAAACTGGAGATCTCTGTTTCATATAACGGTGGACCTCGGGTTTCTCCTGTAGGCTGTAACATGTGTGATTCTACGATCAACAGCAAAACACTTAGTGCCGTTTATAATGGCGTTACCAACAACATTGCTGGAAAAGAGAAGTGGTACTTTTCAGTTGTTGACAAAAATGGCAACAAGACTGAAAAATCTTTCACAATAACTACAACTGCACCTGCAAAACCTATTAGTTTTATCAGCTCAACAATGGGTAATCAAAATGCGGCCACTGTAGGTTCTTCATTGACCCTTGATGTTGCTTTTGATGTTCTTACATTGCAAAATGCCAAGGACAACTCGCAGAGAGTTGATGTAATTTATGTTCAGAATGTTGACGTAGAAATTCTTTGTGCACCTAGTTCTCAAAGTGCAGGAGATCTTCTGACAGGTTCATCAGGAACATATGCTGTTACTACATGGCCAACCAGAAACGCTACCTTAATGAGAAGAATTGCAATGACAGACGTAGAATTTGAAGCGATGTCTGATAATGCTGAACTTGTTGCTGCACTTTCTGACATGTCATCTGCTTCTGACGAAGTTAAGAATATCCAGGAAGGGGATGTACTTGTAGTTGACCCTGTTTCAACAGGCGGGCTGCCATGTTTGATCCTCGTTGAGTCAATAAATGTTGACAACACAATGACGATTAAAATTGCGGTAGAACAACAATAATTAATTGAAATTACTAAGATAATTGAAGAAGGTCATCTTAATATATGACCTTCTTTTTTTTCCATTTTTAGCTAAATTCGTTTTTATCCGTTTGAAAAAAATATCTTACAACCAATAAATGCTAAAAGCTAATTTGAAACCGGAACATTCGTTAAATTTGGGAATGCAAAAGATCAGATTCATACTGATCATTTTCATCGGAATATTTGCGTTACCAACCAGTAGCTTTTGCCAGTCAGAAAAGATCACAGAACTGGAGGCTGATTTGCCAAATTATTCCGGCAGGAAATTGGTCAGACAAACAGTTAAATTAAGCAGGTATTATCTCAGTGAAGGTTTCAACGACAAAGCTCATGACGTTGCGTACGATGCATATCTTGAATCAAAACGCAGCGTTTTTAATGATTACATTGCCATCTCGCTGCATCAGTGTGCCAGGGCATACCTTGAAAAACAAACACCTACTGCAGTAGAACTGGAAAAAGTAAGGCAGTATTTGCTTATAGCTTTTAATAAAGTAGATGGAACTGACCTTAACAAACTCATTCTTGAGAATAATCTACTTCAGAATCAGTATGAAATAGCGGTCGCCAAATTCAAAGGTGAGGATGAGCCCAAGAAACGAGCTGGTCTTGCAGTGCTGTCTGATGTACTAAAGGGAAAGACCAACGAAGCAGAGATACTGGAAGAAGAGATCGCAGAGGGAGTTGAGAATAACGACGGAAAATCAGCACAAAGAAGCAATGCTGAAAAGACAGATAAATTTTCTCTAAACGGAGATCAGGGAGGGCTTCTCAACGACCGGTTAGATCGTTTGATGAAGGAGATCAAGAACATGAAACTTGAACAGCTTCAGCAAGAGTACCTGTTAACCAAGAAGCAAAATATACTGGATTCATTAAAACTTACCAGCGTTCTGGATTCACTGGATCTCGCTGAAAAAGAATTCGAACTGGCCAAACTTGAGTTCGAATCACATAAAAAGGACAACGTGATAGCACTTCAGAATAGCCAGCGTAATGTACTGATGGCCATCGCTGTGATCTTCCTTTTAATTGCTGCAGTTATCTTCATACAATTCTTCAATTCAAGACGATACAATAAGACGTTGTCAGACAAAAACGAAATGATCGAAAAAGAGAAAGAACGATCTGAAAGTCTGCTCCTCAATATTTTACCTGCAATTGTGGCCCGTGAACTGAAAGAATCAGGCAAAGCTGCCGCCCGTAAATACGACAAGGTCTCGGTTTTGTTTACTGACTTTAAGAATTTCAGTAAGATCGCAGAACACCTTACTCCTGAAGAATTAGTAAATGAGCTGGATTATTGTTTCAGGAAGTTTGATGAGATCGTGGTCAAATTTGGCCTGGAGAAGATCAAAACCATTGGTGATTCTTATATGTGTGCAGGAGGACTTCCGGAACCAAATGGTGTGGCAACCGCTTCGGTCGTTCGCGCAGCATTGGAAATGCAGGATTTTCTGTTAAAATGGAAGCAAGAGCAAATTGATAAAGGTAGCCCCTATTTCGAAGCCAGGGTAGGTATTCATACCGGACCTCTAGTGGCAGGTGTTGTGGGCTCAAGGAAATTTGCATACGATATCTGGGGTGATACTGTGAATATTGCCAGCCGGATGGAATCATCAGGTGAGATCGAAAAGGTAAATGTTTCAGAAGCAACCTATGATGAGATAAAAGATGAGTTTAAATGTACCTACAGAGGCAAAATAGAAGCTAAAAATAAAGGACACATAGATATGTACTTTGTGGAAGAATTAGAAGATGCATGATATAGGCAATTCATTATGTTTGCAATATAGGACGATTACAAATCGTAAAATGTTGTTAACCAATAAAAAAGAATTATCTTGTGCTTCTTAAAATCACAGGTTACTAAATCTGTCTATTAACAGGTGAACGTGCATAACGAAATACAATACACTGAGTTTGAGAATTTTATAAGCGCTAAACTCAAAACCGAACTAAACCACGATTTACACTACCATGGGTTTCACCACACGGAGTATGTTCTTGGTGTGATGGATTTAATTGCAAAAAATGAAGGTCTTTCTGACAGGGAATATATATTGCTAAAAACAGCTATCTGGTTGCACGACAGCGGTTTTTTGGAAGTATATATGAATCACGAAGAAAAGGGCTGCGAATATGCAAAACTATGGCTGCCAAAATATGGTTATTCATCTGAAGATATTTCCAAGATCTGTGGTATGATCATGGCCACTAAAGTACCTCAACGACCGCAGAATATGTTGGAAAATATTATTGCTGACGCTGACCTTGAGTATCTTGGAACAGATAAATACGAGGAAATATCAGAAACCCTTTACAAGGAACTTGTAGCAAAAAACATTGTCCGATCTGAAGAACAATGGGGAAAGATACAGGTCGGATTTCTATCTTCACACAACTATCACACTCAATTCTGCATAGAAAACCGAGAAGCAAATAAGCAATCTCAACTGGCCAGATTGATTGAAGAATATGACACCAGCTTATAGTCACTTATTGTATATTTAGTGAGCTCTATCTTTTGTAATTGCAATTAATATTTCTTAAATATTTATTCTATAGTTAAAATAATCTATTAAAGTTATTATCTGAGCAATATTATCCGTTTGTATATGTAGCGGTTTTCTGCCCTTAGCATAAATATGTAAACGCCTTCTGAAGCATCACTTTCGAATTTATATTCATATCTGTCCTGACCATTGATTTGCTCATTAAAGATTTCGCGGCCTGCATAATCTGAAATTACAAGATCAACCGTTTTTGAAAATTCAAGAAGGTTAAAGATGTATACCGTTCCACTGTTAGGGTTCGGGTAAACAATTACTTCATTATCAGCAGCTACCACTTCAAAACCTGTAGTTTTAGTCACTATTACAGATGCATTCGTAGTACAGCCGTTGTCATCAGTCACAACCACATTATATGTTCCTGCAACCAGATCAAAAGCCGTATCTGTCGTTTGGCTTAAAGGGTCGTTCCATTGATAACTGTAAGGTTGCGTTCCCCCGGTTACCGTTACCCATGCCATTCCATCTGAATTGTCACCATGTGCAGGTACCGAATCCAGGTTTAGAACCAATGGATCTGGCTCATAGACCACAACAGTATCCTTTGCAACACACCCGTTGCCATCCATGATTTCAACAAAATATGTATCAGAAGGAACCTCATTGAGATCTTCGGTCGTGTCAGAGTTGTTCCACATGAAATGATAGGGCAGGATCCCGCCAGAAACGGTAAGGTCTACCATTCCATTCGAATCGCCATGGCAAAGTGCATCGGTTGTTGCAGCAAGAACTACCATTGGCGCAGGTTCAGTTATTTCGACTGAATCCATTGCCTGGCATCCGTGATCATCAGTTATCATAACGGAATATATTCCTTTGGTTAGATCTGTCAGATCTTCTGTTGTATCGGAGTTATTCCAGTCAAAATTATAAGGACCTGTGCCTCCTGTAACTGACAGATCGATTGCTCCTCCTGAGGAATCCGCACATAATACATGCGAGACGGTCAAGGTGATCATCAGAGAATCAGGTTCGGATACATCAAAAGAGTCATTACTTGTGCAAAGATTATCATCTGTTACCGTCAATAGGTATGTCCCCCTTGAAAGATTAGAAATATCCTGTGATGCCGGCCCATGGGTCCACTGGTAACTGTATGGCTGTATGCCACCACTTACGCTTACGTCAATAGATCCGTCGGAATTTCCATAACATCCCGCATCATTAATTATAGCTGTAATGTTCATCTGTTCAGGTTGATCGATGATAGCCGTATCACTGATCTGACATCCATTGTCATCCGTAATTATGACAATGTAAGAACCTGTATCCAGCCCCGAAATATCTTCGGTCACAGGGCCACTGGACCAACTGAATGATAACGTTCCTGTTCCACCTGATGCCGTAAGATCAACTGAACCGTCACCAGCATTGAAACAACTTACATCTATGACAACTATGTTTGATGTGATCAGAGATGGTTCTATCATAACAGTGGTGTCGTTCCACGTACATCCTTCATCGTCCGTAATGGTCAATATGAAGGTACCTGCACCTATATTTTGTCTGTCCTCAGTATTGACCAGATCAGCCCAACTGAAATTATAAGGAGCTGTTGCTCCCGAAACAGTAACATCTATCGCCCCATCCGATCCACCGTTACAACTGATGTCTGTAACGGATCTACTGATACTCAGATCTGAAGGTTGTGCAATGGTGAAGGTGTCAAATGCCACACAACCGTTACCATCCGTAATCACAACGCTGTACTGGCCTAAAGCAAGACCTGAAACATTCTGACTGCTCTGGCCTGAGCTCCATGCAAAGGTCAATGTTCCAGAACCATTTACTATTCCTATATCAATTGCACCGTCAGATCCTCCGTAGCAACTGACGTTTGTTATTGTATCACTGACCATTATCTGTGGAGGTTCATTAACACTGAAAGTGTCGTAAGCCATGCAGCCATTATTGTCAGTGACCACTACTGAATACGATCCTTTGGGCAATCCGTTAATGTCCTGGGTAGTGTCTGAATTGCTCCATACATAAGAATACGGATTAGTTCCACCGGAAATTGTCAGATCAACTGAGCCGTCCGAACTGCCGAAACACAGTGCGTCTTTAATTGTATTGCTGATCTTCAATTCCTGCGGATGGGTTATGTTAAAGGTATCCAATGCTACACAACCGCTGTCGTCGGTTACTATTACAGAATATCTGCCTGAGTCAAGCCCTGACACCTTGCTGGTTGTCGCCGAATTGCTCCATGCGAAGGTGTAACTTCCTGAGCCACCGGTAGCACCAAGGGCAATCCTGCCGTCAGATCCCTTATAACAACTTGCGTTCGTAATGGTATCCGTCAGAACGATACGGGTTGGTTGGTTAATGACCGCGGTATCCCTCATGACACAACTGTTCGAATCAGCGACGGTGACCGTATAGGTCCCGGCAGTTAAATTATTAATATCCTCAGATGTATCACTCGTATTCCAGACAAAACTGTACGGTGTGGTACCCCCTGAGACAGTCAGGTCGATGCCTCCGTTTGAACCATCGAAACAGCTGACATGGCGCACAGTGATCGAAGAAGTGAGTGCTGCTGGCTGGCTGACGACAAATGTATCCGTGGCAGTACAATTGTTGGTATCCGTAACGATGACCATGTATGTGCCGTTGACCAGACCACTGATATCCTCGGTTGAATCCCCGTTGCTCCAGTCGTATGTGTAGGAGCCCGTACCACCGCTTACTGTAAGGTTGATCGACCCGTCGCTGCTGCCAAAGCACAGGGCATCGGAGACTGTGCCGCTCAGACTGATGGCCGGCGGTTCGTTCACTGAGAAAGTATCCAATGCGGAACAGCTGTTTGAATCGGTAATGGTCACTGAATATTTTCCGGTGACTAGTCCGCTCAGGTCCTGGGTGGTATCAGCCGTATTCCAGAGGTAGGCGTAAGGAGGAGAACCTGAACTGATCGTCAGGTCAATGGCACCTGTTTGTCCTCCGAAGCACACATTGTCCAGAATCACTGCCTCAATGGAAGGAACGGACAACGTATCGATGTAGAGTTCATCATATGCGGTACAGCCGAAGGAATTCGTAACCGTGACACCGAACACTCCTGCTGATGCAGCTGTGACCGTTCGCGTACTATCGCTGGTGGTCCAGAGATACGTCGCGCCGGAATTCCCGGCATCCAGTAAAACACTGATCGTCTCGTTCGCACAGAAACTGGTATCGTTACCCAGGTTCACGACGGGAGATGGTGCTAGGAAGAATGCATTGGAAGTATCAAGCGGGACGGCGCCGGATGAAGAGACTACCCGGACAAGGTAATCCTGGTTGTCAGGGAGTGAGTCCGGCAACGGCCAGTGATAGACCGTGTCGATCACACTCACGAAAGTCGCGACCGTACTGAACGTCTGACCTGAATCCGCTGAATACTCAATATCGATCAGGGAAATGTTGGTTTTATACCATTCAACCATCAGGGTATCGCCTTTACAATACGCTCCGGAATCGATCGGTTTCAGCAGATCTCCTTCGGATGGTATCGCTGTGGAAATAAATGAATCCGATTTAGCATTTTCCCTGTTGCCTACGTTATCCTCGGCAATGGTATAGAAACGGTAGGAATTACCCGGACTTCCTTTGAAATAAACAAACGAATCTGTGATACCTTCCGTGACCAGTTCAAAATCCCCGTCATTCGGAGACACAAACAGGTCGTAGTGTCTTAAACCGGAAGCCGCTGAATCATCTGCAGCGATCCAGGACAGCAATACCTCGGATGAATCACTTATTTCCGAAAGACCGTTAATGGCACTTGCAGGAGCCACAGCATCGATAAGGTTAAATATCTTAGGAGTTACGATCTCTTCATTATCATCAAATACGATTTCCGCTATCGCGCGGATGGAATCGCGGGTCTGGGCATCACTTCGTGCCCTGATCGTGTAATCCACATATCCTTCACCATCTTGCACGCTGGTATCATTCACCGGAAGGAAACCGGCATTCGCATCATCGGGAGGTAATCCCGTGGATGGATCAATGGATGAGAAGATCCAAAAAGCTTCCCGCTTCGTTACGTCGATCCCTGCGATGACATCGACATAGATTCCCATGGAATCACGCAGGTCGAGTCTTTTGGAATAAGATATCGTATTCTCCGGTACATCAAAACGGAAATTGGCAAATCCGAACTCTGCCAGGCGGAACGTACGTATATCTACATTCGTATCCAAAGGGTGATGGATAGTTACCTGTTGCGCGGGCGCGGTTGCAAAATCCGGGTCATTCTCGTACCGGATCCGGTAGGGCAACGTCTCAAACGTTGAGACCCATTTCTCATCACCATACCCTTCGGGTCCGATGATGTCGTTGGGGTCCCTTGAGCACCGGACCGGGATGAACCATACGTATGCTGTGGCATCGTCTTTGCAGCCACGGTCATCCGTAATGGTCACCGAATACTCTCCATCGGAGCTTACAATCTTTGTAGGGTTTCCCCATGAATAGGTAAATGGACTCCTTCCTGTTGTTGCATATGCTACCAGAGGTATCCTGGGAGCAGGATCACAGGGACGGATCTCATAGGACCCGCCTCCACTGATTCTAGCAGTCACCGGGAATTTTTCCTTCACCTCTGCTTCCTCTTCTGCTTTACATTTGTTTTTATCCTTTGCCACCACACTGTATATTCCGGGGTCCAGTCCCGTCAGATCCTCGCTGGTAGCCCCATTGCTCCATTCGAAAGTCATCGGTGGTTCACCTTTTTCAACCGTCAGGTCAATCTCACCATCTGAGGCACCTTTACACGTTGCATCGGTCACATCCAGCGATATCTCGACCGTGTCAAGGGTAAATTTGTGCATTTTTTCTTTATCACTTCCAGCACCAGTTATCCATATTCCGGTGTGGTCCTTTCTCCGGGGTACCTGATCAGCATACCGGTCAGATTCTGTATTAAAACCGAATACCAGGTTGCCGCACAGATCCTTACCGTCAAAGATCAGCTCAACCGGGTTTGCATCTGCTCCATTAGCTACTTTATCTGCTGGTATCGTGAACTTGTATTTTAAATACTTTGAACCTGCTTCAGCTTCAGAACTGTCTTTATATTTTGAGAATCCACATTTAGGGACATCCATTAACAGCCCTGTCATAATCTCTGAAACCTCTACTTCGATGATCAGGTCCTTGTCGCATTTTGCTTTTCCCGATAAGTTGTTGTCCTTTTTAAATACCAGCTTTGCATTGTTCCTCTGGTATTCCCATTGAGCATCGTAAATCTTACTTCCATCCGTGGTCATGACCACGGCCTTGATGTAAGGTTTGAAATTGTCCACCTGGAAATTACGATAGAAA
>DJML01000009.1 GCA_002436505.1 Bacteroidetes bacterium UBA6491
CCAACTGAGCTATAGGCCCTAAATTGACCGATTTTAAACGCGTCAATTTCGTAAGTACAAATATACTTAAAATCGTTCCAATCGACTGAAGAAGAATCCCGCTTCAATCAACGCATTTTCGTCACTGTCAGATCCATGTACCGCATTGGCTTCAATAGACTCTGCATACTTTGCACGTATCGTTCCCTCTGCCGCATCTTTAGGATTTGTGGCACCGATCAGCTCCCTGAATTCGGCTACCGCATTGTCGCGCTCCAATACTGCTGCAACGATCGGTCCTGAACTCATATATGAAACCAGATCTCCGTAAAATGGACGCTCTTTATGAACTTCATAAAATNNCTTGATCATGGTAAATGTTATCTTTCCTGACATTACTCCTCTC
Organism: Bacteroidetes bacterium UBA6491; assembly: GCA_002436505.1. GTDB lineage: Bacteria > Bacteroidota > Bacteroidia > NS11-12g > UBA9320 > UBA6491. Next base: position 386 of record DJML01000009.1, read on the forward strand.
AATTTTGGCGCAAAAATAGGATTACTTCCCATGATTTTTACGAGTTTTGCCCAAATTTTACGCATATCATAGAAGATAATACCAACGGATTACTGCCATTGTTACGACCAGGCTCTGGAAGTAAAGTGGTCATAACTACGCATCACAAACCTGATGCTGACGCAATGGGCTCATCCTTAGCTCTTTACCATTTTCTTGCCGAGCAGGGATTGGAAGTGCAGGTGATAACCCCTACAGATTACGCTCCTTTTATTCACTGGCTGCCAGGAAATGACAAAGTACTGATCTATGAAAACCATGAAGAAAAGGCGAAAGAAATTACGGATAACGCCGACATTATCTTTTGCCTGGACTTTAATGACCTTAGCCGGATCAACGAATATGGCGATGTGGTTGCTCAGGCGTCCGCAATAAAAGTAATGATCGACCACCACCGTGATCCATCAGGTTTCGAAGATTATCGCTTCTGGACCATCGATGTCAGCTCTACATGTGAATTGATCTATGACTTTATCGATAAATGTGGGGGCGTTGAACTGATCGATGAAACAATCGGCGTATGCCTGTATACCGGTATCATAGCTGACACAGGATCCTTCAGGTTCTCCAGTACTTCACCGAAGACGCATGAAATAGCCGCTGAACTGAAAAGAAGAGGTGTGAACACGACTAAAATTCATGAGTTATTGTACGATACCTTTTCGCTCAGGAGATACCGGCTGATGGGTTATGTACTCCAGGAAAAACTTAAGATATTCCCCCAGTACAAAACGGCCCTCGTGGTTCTTTCTCATGAGGACCTGGCGAAATTCAATGTACAGACCGGCGATACGGAAGGATTTGTCAATTTCGGACTGGGCATCGAAGGCATTAAATTGTCAGCTCTTATTATTGACCGTACCAAATTGATCAAAATGTCGTTTCGTTCTAAAGGGGATTTCCCGTGCAATGAACTGGCAGCTAAATATTTCAACGGAGGAGGCCACCTCAACGCTTCCGGAGGTTTTTCTAAAGAGTCGCTGGAAGAGGTTGAAAAGACCTTCATGAATGCCCTGCCTGAGTTTAAAAAATGGTTGGATCAATGAAAAAAGGTTTATTATTTATTCCGATAGTACTGGTTCTGTTGTTTTCAAAATGCAAGAACGAAGGAACTGATTATGAGTACAAAACAACTCCGAATGGGTTAAAATACCACTTCTTCCATGAGAACAGGAACGGCCAGCCTGGAAATATTAACGACATCTATACCTTCAATGCCACCTTTTATACCGCAAATGATTCTGTCTACCTTCAGAAAGAGGTTCGCTTCCTGCGCACCGATGTAAATTATAAGGGTGATTTTCAGGAAGGCCTGGCTATGCTCAAAGTAGGGGATAGTGCCGTATTCCGGTTTGCCGCTGATACTTTCTACATGAGCATCGGGCAAAAACTGCCCGCTTTTTTCAAGTCGGGCGACCTGTTAACATTAAAAGTCGGCATGGTGTCCATACTGGATCCGGCTACTTTCAGGATTCAAATGTATGAAAAGGAAATTACCGGGATCAACGAGTTCATTCGAAGAAAGAATTGGAACGTAATTCTTGATTCTACAGGAATACGTTATGAGATCACAGACCCGAAGCCAGATGAACTGCAAATTCAAAAAGGAGATACCGTTGATCTTACTTCAATATTCTGGTACACGATCGAGGAAAAGATCATTACCAAAGGAAATGACAAAGACCTTTGGACCATTGTAGTGGGTGATCCAAAACTTCAGACGGAAGGGCTTTCTCAAACACTGACTTTCATGCGGAATGGTGAAAGTGTACGAACGATATTGCCTTATTCTCAGGCTTTCGGTGAAGAAGGGAATGCCTGGGTTGAACCTTTTACAACGATCTGCATCGAATTTAAAGTGGCCGGCCTTAGAAAGAAAACTAACCTCGAATGAAACTAACTTTAACAACCGTGCTCCTTATATTATCTCTTGCCTTCGGAGCAAAAGGACAACAGGATTCTGTAAAAAATGAGCAATGGAATACCAGTTTCTCAGGCATGAAGTACCTTGTCCTTAAGGAAGGAAATGGAAAAGAAGCGTACGCTAACAGAAGAATAACAGTCCGTTACAAAGGTTGGCTGGAGGATGGAACGTTGTTCGATTCAAGCGGTTCAGCTGGATTTACATTTGTTCTTGGAAGAGGTGAAGTCATTAAGGGCTGGGATGAAGGTGTAAGGCTGATGAGCGAAGGGAGTATTTACCGTTTTATAATACCGCCAAAACTGGCATACGGAAAGAAAGGTGCCGGAGAGGTGATTCCTCCGGAGGCAACCCTTATCTTTGAGATTGAATTACTGAAAGTAGAAAACCTATAAATGAAATTACTGATCACAGGAGGTGCCGGATTTATCGGGTCGCACGTTGTACGTCTCTTTGTCAATAAATATCCTGGTTATGAGATCATTAACCTGGATAAACTAACCTATGCAGGCAATCTTGAAAACCTTAAGGACGTCGAGGATGCATCTAACTATCGTTTTGTAAAAGGTGACATCTCTGACCTGGATTTTATCAATAAACTGTTTGAAAAAGAGAAATTCAACGGTGTAATCCATCTGGCTGCAGAATCTCATGTGGACAGAAGCATTACAAACCCGCTCGACTTTGTCGAAACAAATGTGATCGGCACTGTCAACCTGCTTAATGCATACAAAGCATATTGTGATCTTTCAACGGGCAGATTTTATCATATCTCAACGGATGAGGTGTATGGGGAACTTGGAGATGAGGGGAAATTTACAGAATCTACCCCCTACCACCCCAACTCACCGTACTCTGCCTCAAAAGCGAGCTCCGATCACTTCGTACGTGCCTACGGAACAACATATAACCTTCCATATGTGATATCGAATTGTTCGAACAATTACGGTTCGCACCAGTTCCCAGAAAAATTGATACCCCTCTTTATTCACAATATCAAAACCAGGAAACCGCTCCCGGTGTACGGTAAAGGTGAGAACATAAGGGACTGGCTATGGGTAAATGACCATGCACGTGCTATAGACGTCATTTATCACAACGGACGAAACGGTGAGACATATAACATTGGTGGAAATAATGAATGGAAAAACATTGATCTGATCCACTTGCTTTGCTCGCAAATGGATCAAAAGCTTAACAGGCCGGAAGGAACGTCTGAACAATTGATAACATACGTAAAAGACAGGGCAGGTCATGACTTCAGATATGCCATTGATTCTTCAAAACTCATGGCTGAACTAGGCTGGGAACCATCGGTTACCTTTGAAGAAGGTCTTTCGAAAACGATCGACTGGTACCTTGAAAATAAAGAATGGCTGGATCATGTAACAAGCGGGGAATACCAGAATTATTATAACGAACAATACGTACTGAGATGAAAGGAATTATTCTGGCCGGAGGATCCGGCACCCGGCTTCACCCACTTACTTTAGCAATGAGTAAGCAGCTGATGCCAGTATACGACAAACCGATGATCTATTATCCGCTGTCTACCCTGATGGAAGCCGGAATCAGAGAAGTACTGATCATTTCGACACCTAATGATATTCCTCTCTTTAAAAGATTGCTCGGAAACGGAGAACAACTTGGTTGCAGGTTTGAATATGCGGTACAGGAAGTGCCGAATGGCCTTGCCCAGGCTTTTGTTATTGGCGAAGAATTCATCGGCAACGATAAAGTCGCTCTGGTCCTGGGAGATAACATTTTCTCCGGAGATGGCATGCAATCCGTTCTGCAAGCAAACAAAGACCCTGAAGGAGGTGTAATTTTTGCCTACCATGTATCTGATCCTGAACGATATGGAGTGGTTGAGTTCGACCAGAACATGAAGGCGCTGTCAATAGAAGAGAAACCGGAAAAACCTAAAAGCCATTTCGCAGTACCGGGCCTGTATTTTTATGATAACCGGGTCATCCAAATTGCTAAATCGCTTAAACCATCGGCCAGGGGAGAATATGAGATCACAGATGTAAATAAAGTATACCTAGAAATGGGCGAACTGGAAGTCGGCCTTCTTCATCGCGGGACCGCATGGCTGGATACCGGCACCTTTAAATCCCTGATGCAGGCCGGGCAATATGTACAGGTGATTGAAGAAAGACAAGGACTTAAAATTGGCTGTATCGAGGAAGTCGCTTACAATCAGGGCTTTATTGACAAGGAACAACTTCGCGTGCTGGCAAATGACCTCATTAAAAGTGGCTACGGCACCTATCTTTTAAATCTTATTAAAGAATCTTGATACGCCTGCCTTCCAGCTTTGGTCTTTTATGGGGTGTGATGACCTCCGGAGATAAAAGAAGGTTTTCATCCATGACCTTGCTGGCAGTGATCAATGGCGTTCTTGACCTGCTGGGGGTCGCTACTCTTTTTGCTGTGATCGCAGCAATTATTAATCCTGAATCGCAAACTGGGTTGATTTTCAGTAGATTATATGAAAACATTTTTGAAAATTCTGCTAACACTTACCTTCCCTTTATCGTTCCTACATCGATCCTGACAGGAGTTTTCATCGTTAAAAATCTAATTGCAATTGCTATATCGAAAGCCCAGGTAAACATTTCATTCAACATCAACAGATCCATTTCGAATGAGCTGATCCATTCACATATTTATGCCGATGCAATGCATCACAGGAGTGAACATTCTACTGAATCGATAAATCGCTTGTCTACTGTGTCACTTTATCTCGCTGACACTCTTATCATCGGTGCACTCACCTTGATCTCAGAACTTTTTGTGGCTTTCCTGGTGCTGGTGTTTGCAGCAGTAATTTGGCCGGTAATGTTCGTTTATCTTATAATTTCAATTTTTCCTGTGACAGTACTTATCCTGATGTACAACAGGAAGAAATTAAAAAAATATGGTCTAGAGAATAACCAGCTGATACCGGAAATGTACCACACCATCACTGATTCGATCTATGGGTTTGAAGATATTCGCCTGTCAAACACTGAAGGCCGTTTCTCTGAAAGATTACAGCGTATCAGGGACCGCATCTACAACAACAGGAAGAAGATAATTCTCCTATCTGATCACTACCATTTCAGGGTCCTTGAAACGCTTGTCGTCGCCAGCTTACTTGTTATTACTGCTTTGACCGTCTGGAGGACCAGCGGAGATGATCTTACCCTGATACTTGCTCTGTATTCAGCGATCGCTTTCAGATTGGTCCCGTCGATCAGTCGCGTGGTCGGCTCATTCAATAGCTTGTCGTCCTATCATTACATCGTTGAAATGATGGTAGATAAGGAACATCCTGTCATGACAATTGCGGATGAGAAACAACTTCTTCCTGATCTGGCGCAAGGGATCCAAATGGAAAACCTGTTCTTCGCTTTCATCGACAGCCAATACGTGCTGGAAAACATAAATATTGAACTTAAGAAAGGGCAAAGTATAGGGATAAAAGGTCCGTCCGGAGCAGGAAAGACAACCTTATTAAATCTTATCATCGGTTTCTATTTTCCAACGAGTGGCTCTCTGAAGGTCGACCATCATCCGCTTACCGAAAACAATGTGCGTTCATGGCATGAACAGGTTGCTTACGTGAGACAAAATGCATTCCTTTTATCCGGAACCATTGCAGAAAATGTTGCATTTGGCCAGGACCACTCAGAAATAGACCTGCAGGCGGTCCACCTGTGCCTTTCAAAGGTCGGTTTGTGGCCCTGGGTGGAATCGCTTAAAGATGGACTGAGAACCAATGTCGGAGAACTGGGAAATGCAATTTCCGGAGGTCAGCGGCAACGTCTGGCCATAGCACGTGCACTATATAAGAACGGGAATGTTTTTGTCTTTGATGAACCTACAACGTCTCTGGATGCTGATTCTGCAAGCGAAGTCATTGATGCCATTTTTGACCTTATCGAAAATAAGGACGCTACCCTGATCATTGTTTCTCATGATGAAAGAATACTGACAAAAACAGATGTCTGTTACCAGTTGGATCAGGGACATTTGAAAAAAGTTTAATCAATTGGGTCCTTACTGCTTGTTGGCAAGCTGTCCGCAGGCCGCATCAATATCTTTTCCTCTGCTTCGGCGTACATTTACAATAAGACGCTCTTTTTCAAGGTATTCTGCAAACTTGTAAAGCTTGGCTTCGGATGAACCGACATAATCAGCATTCCCTATCGGGTTGTATTCGATCAGATTGATCTTGCAGGGCACCCTTCGGGCAAATGCGACAAGCTCCTCTGCTTCTTCCGGATGATCGTTGATGTCATTGATGACGCAATATTCGTAGGTTGGACGTGTGCCCGTCTTTTCATACCAGTAACCTAAAGCCTCCGCCAGGTCATCCAGTGAATTCTTCTCGTTGATGGGCATAATGGCTGATCGCTTCACATCATTTGCAGCATGTAGCGATAACGCAAGATTAAATCGTGCACCGTCATCCGCCATTTTAACTATCATTTTAGCTATGCCTGCCGTTGATACCGTGATCCTTTGAGGGGACATTCCCAAACCATCCGGAGAAGTGATCCTGTCAATACCGGCCATAACATTCTTATAATTGAGCAATGGCTCCCCCATCCCCATGAACACGATGTTCGACAATCCAATGCCGTAGTTCTCCCGGGCCAGCCTGTCGATCAGCACGACCTGGTCAAAGATCTCACCGGGGTCAAGATTGCGCTCTCGTTTCAGATAGCCGGTGGCACAGAATTTACAATCAAGGCTGCACCCGACCTGTGAAGATACACATGCCGTCATTCTGCCCCTGGAAGGGATGAGCACCCCTTCAACAAACAGGTCATCGTGTAAACGGAAACCGCATTTGATGGTTCCGTCCGTGCTCTTCTGCTGAATGTCGAGCTTAATTGGCAACAGATCAAAGGCCTCGGAGAGTTTGATCCTGAGATCTTTTGACAAATTCGTCATTTCTTCAAAAGAACCGGCACCTTTTTGCCAAAGCCATTCATTGACCTGCCTTGCACGGAAGGGTTTTTCCCCCAGCTCCTCAAATGATCCGTAGAGATCATCCAACGTCAGTGTCCTTATGTCCTTCTTTTTAATCAATCCTGCAAAGGTACTCTTTAAGCACCATTATATTTGCTTGCATGAACCTCTCCCTTATTGACCATTTAACTGATCTGTATGATCAAAACAAGAATCCGTCAAATGCTGAATCGGTCATTAGATACTTAAAGAATCACTTTGGCTCATTTGGCATCAAACATCCCGACAGAAGAATTCTTGACAAGACCGCAATAAGTAAATATGGACTTCCTGACCTGAATACGTACAAAGAATTGTTTAATAAGGAAGAGAGAGAATTTCATCATTTCGCGATCGAAACGTTGTTTAAAGATCGGAAAAACTGGACCGTTGAAACGCTGAAACTGATCGAATGGATGATCCTAAATAAAAGCTGGTGGGATACTGTTGATAATCTTGCCACAAATCATTGCCCGTATTTTTTTAAAAAATTTCCGGGTTATGAAGAACATCTGGTGAACAAATGGAATAAAAACAGCAACATGTGGCTTAACCGGGTTTCAATAATTTACCAGATCAAAAGAAAAAAAGAAATAGACCTGGATCGACTTTACCGATCGATCGTACCGCATACTGAAAGCAAGGAGTTTTTCATTCAAAAAGCGATTGGATGGGCTTTAAGAGAGACCAGTAAATATCATGCAGACTGGGTTGTTGCTCTTTGCTCGAATACCCCGTTGAAACCTCTGAGCAGAAGAGAAGCGCTTCGATTACTGAAATAGCATCCACCGGTTATCATTAGTCGTCCTATTGATTTAACTTCGTATTACATGAGCAATTCGTTTACACATCTGGATAATGAGGGAAATGCCAAAATGGTTGATGTCGGACAAAAGGCAGTTACCAGAAGAACAGCCGTCGCTGAAGGTTTTGTTGAGGTTGGAACTGAGATCATGACTAAACTAAAAGAGGCTGAATTTAAAGGTAAAAAAGGTTCAGTTACTGATATCTCAAGGATCGCCGGAATAATGGGTGCTAAAAAAACCGCGGAACTGATACCGCTCTGTCATCCGCTGGGGCTCGATAAATGTGATATTGAAATTATCGCTATTGACAGTAACTCGTTCAGGATCACCTGCAGCACCTCAGTCGAAGCCCGCACCGGTGTGGAAATGGAAGCGCTTACAGGAGTTTCTGTCGCTGCGCTGACTATTTATGACATGTGTAAAGCCCTGTCAAAAGATATTGTTATCCGCGACATTCAACTGGTCGAGAAAAAGGGAGGTAAAAGTGATTTCGAAAGAAGATAAGCACCGAAAGCATGCCAAACTCAAAAAGGTCGCTTATGGCATTCATGCCCGTCATGAACTGGCTGTGCATGGCGCGCCTTGTGAAGTGATCGCTGATTTCGCGAATATTCTGATAGAGAAATATGGCGATCAGTTCCGGATGGGTTATATGGACGCTGACCATCGGTCATTCAAAGAAGACACTACACCTTTAACTATCTTAAAAGGAGCGACAAAGGGCATTTTATTTAAACAAACAGTTGAAGAGGTGGTATCGCGAACGGGAAATGCATTTGACAAGCATATAAAGAACGATGACCTGGATGTACTGCTTATCAATGGAAATCACTTTAAAGCTGATATTCAGATTGTTATAGCAGATGAGCGTAAACGCGACTCTTTGGAAAGACATGCCGATAGACTCACTAACGTACATGCTGTTTTTTTGCCGCAAGGCGTTGATAATGTGCCCGGTTGGCTTGTAAGGATCATTCCGTCCGGTCAGAATTATTCTGTTTTAAAAAATGAAGAGCAATTGCTTATGTGGTTCGGTTCGTATTTAAGAACCATTCGACCTGTTCTGAAGGGTCTGGTACTTACAGGAGGAAAAAGCACAAGAATGGGCGAGGATAAATCTTCAATGAACTACCATGGCGTTCCTCAATATGAATACATGGCTGACATGATCAGGCCATTTTGCCAGGAGGTGTTCTTATCCGTTCGTTCCGACCAGAACATTGATTCAAAATATGTTAAGATCACGGACCGTTTTCTTGATCTCGGGCCATACAGCGGCATATTGAGCGCATTTATGACCGATCCGGAAGCAGCCTGGCTGGTCATTGCGATAGATCTGCCACTATTAAATATAAAGGAGGTCCAACATCTGATCCAGAACAGGAACTCCGGCAAAGTGGCCACTGCCTTTTTAAACAGTGATACAGGGTTCCCCGATCCATTGTGTACCGTTTGGGAACCACGTGCATACCAGCGATTGTTGAATTTCCTAAGCATGGGTCATTCATGCCCTCGAAAAGTCCTGATCAATTCGGAAATAGCACTGATTAACCCTTTGCATCAGGAAAGTTTAAGGAATGTAAACACCCAGGACGAACGGACTGAGGTATTGAAACAACTTCAGGAAATTTCAAAATGACATTCTCTGATCACGAAATTCAGCGTTACTCCAGACAAACAATTCTTAAGGAATTTGGGGACAAGGGCCAGAAAAAATTAAAATCAGCATCAGTGCTGGTCATAGGTGCAGGAGGACTGGGTGTGCCGGTTTTACAATATCTTGTTGCCGCAGGCGTTGGCAGAATAATCATTGCAGATCACGACAAAATTGACCTTTCCAATTTGCATCGCCAGGTACTTTACAATGAAAACGATATCGGCAGGTTCAAAGCTGAAGTGGCCAAAGAAAAACTATGCGCTTTAAATACGGATGTGATCGTTGCTTCACATGTCCAAAAAATCAGTGAAACCAACATTGAGCGGTTTGTACGCGATGCTGACATCGTGATTGACGGATCTGACAACTTTGAGACCCGGTACCTTGTTAATGATGCCTGCGTTGTGAATAAGAGGCCTTTGGTCTATGGAGCGGTCAACAAGTTTGAAGGGCAACTTGCTGTGCTTAATATGGCTCTGGAGAATGGAAGAAGAAGCGTTCATTACAGGGACATTTACCCGCAAATGCCGGAACCCGGATCTGTCATGAATTGCGCCCAGACTGGGGTGCTTGGCCCTGTTGCCGGGATCATCGGTTCCATGATGGCCAATGAAGCCATAAAGGTGATCACTGAAACAGGCGAGCCACTGGCCGGTAAAATGATAATTGTCGATTGTTTGACGTTGGATTTCAGGACCATCCAATTAAATAAGGAAAGTTCATATCCGATAAATAGTGTCACCGCTAATGCATCATTTTGCCTTGTGGAGAACCGTTTGGTGTCATGGAATGACCTGGAGACAATGGATCATTACCTGGTTGACGTTCGCCAGGCGGAAGAAAAGAACCTTTTTGATGCTGGAGGGCATTTAATGCCTCTGGACAGGTTGAGTGAACATCTCAGCGAATTACCGGACGACGTAGCTGTTGTGTTCTATTGCAAAACCGGTATCCGCAGCGACCGAGCGGTTCAGATTATGGCCCAGCTTTCTGAAAGAAAGGACATCTTCTCAGTCGAAGGAGGGATCTTTACCCATTCGGAATTTCAGGGATGAGCTGAAACCCAGACATCGCCATCATCGAAATGTTCCTTCTTCCATATTGGAACTGTTTTTTTTAATTCGTCAATGCAGAACCTGCATACTGCAAAAGCTGCGTCACGATGTGCAGCAGAAACAGCGATCACTACAGCAGCCTCACCAACCTCTAACGCACCTGTACGATGATGAATGGACAACCTGATCACCGGCCACTCCTGAAAGGCTCTGGTCGCGATCTTTTTTAATTCAGACAAAGCCATAGCCTCATAAGCTTCAAAGGTCAGGCCTGTAACTTTTTTATTTTTTGTGCTGCCTCTTACTGTTCCTATAAAGATATTGATACCGCCTGCTTCCTCGTTCCGGACAAAAGACAGGCAAGCATCTTGGTCAAGAGGCTTTTCAGAAAGCAATATGTCAATTCTTTCATCCACCACTTACAGGAGGTATAAGTGCCACTTCATCGTTAAAGCTAATTACCTGTTTATCTGACGAGTAGCTATTATTAACTGCTATCAGAAGGCTTTTCAGGCTGGTCAGGGCTGGATACTTTGATTCAAGTTCCTTTCTCAAAACAAAGGTTGTGGAGTCCTCTGGAAGATCAATTCGTATCTCGGAAGATTTAATGATATCCCGGCAGGCACCAAAAACAAGTACTTTAACTTCCATATGCAAATGTAACAACGAAGATCAGCTAAAGCTTTTAATTAGAACACGAATTCCCACAAGAAACACCAGGATTGCCGTAAGCCAGCTCAGATGCTTTGGAGAGAGGTTCCTAACAGATAACCTGACACCCATTTGTCCGCCGATCAGAACAGCACCAAGGCACGAAAATAACAGGACTGTATCTATCTGGAATTTTACATTATTCATTTGTCCAAGAAGTCCGGATACTGAATTGACCAGAATAAAAAAACTAGTGGTCGCTGCTATTTCCTTCGGTTTATCCCATTTCATTAGATGAAGGACCGGTGCAAGAAAAATCCCCCCCCCAATACCAACGATCCCTGAAAGTAGGCCTATCCCTCCTCCTAACAATCCATTCAGGTACTTATTGTTAAAGGTTTTATCCGTCGCAGGCATCTTTGACCTCAAGATCATTGCCGGGCCAGCAATGATCAATGATATTCCCAGTAAAATGAAAAAATCCGATGCTGTGATCCTGATCATTCCACCCAAATATGCCAAGGGAATGCTCAGCAGGACCAGTGGTTTTAATTTCGACCAGTTAATAAGGCCCTTTTTAATGAAAAGAAAACTGCTCCCTGCAACCACCAGGATATTGCATGCCAACGCAATAAAACGCATTTCAATAAAAGCAACTCCAAAAATCGCAAGAACTGCGAGATAGCTCGAACCACCTCCAAATCCAGCAGAGGCATACAAGAACGCTATTAGAGCAAAGATGAGGGCGATTGTAAATACTTCCATCCGTCGACTAAAGCGTCAAAAATATTCAAAATGCAAACAAGGGACGTGAAAGTTGTTGAAAGGCTTTGATCAAGAAATGAAGGGTCTATTTATGAAAAGCAGATGGCTGTATCCCATTTGGTGCCGTCTTTTCGGCTCGGACGATATGATATTCGTCATAAATCGGCAATTATTAACCGTTTAACAACACAAATGACGAATAATTTCGTTATATGGGAAACGACACTTATGACCACAGGAAATTTAACATGCCCAAATTGCCATCACCACCGTTTTGAGGTAAAAGCGGTAACAGGCAATCGATTGCTGAACAAGATTGAAAAGATCATGATCAACCTCGGTATACCAAAGGGTTGGTTCAACAACATTCTTGTTCGCTGCAAGACCTGCAAGTACTATTGGAAAGCATAACCTGAGATAATAAATTCCAACATTTTGATCTCAGATTTTAACTAATGAAAACTCACCAATCTTCCGCAGGAGGATCATCCTTTTCTTCAATTTTAGCCTTCATTGAGTCGATCAGACCATCGAAGTATTCTGTTGTCTGCTCAATAAAATACGGGTAATTCACCGGGTCATAGTGGTTATCTTCTGTATTTGTCCATTCTGAAACATCAAAATATGAAGCTTTCTCCCATCTGATGCTGTGTAACTCATACTTATACCTGCCATCTTTAAAGGTAAGGGTAAAATCGTACCCAACAAATCCGGCTATGGCCTCGTTGCCTTTATCATCTTTCTTTTTGATACGGAAGCGTGCTCTACCCTTGATCACACCTTCGTCAATATCCTTTGACTGAACTACACCGGCAGGATTTACGTATTGTTCGTCAATCCAGTCCATGGCTTTGTTGTATAATTCAGCCGCTGATCTTCCAGGGACCTGGTTTACTCCGTCGTAATAAGCCTTACCGGTCTTTTCATCTACCGGTATTTCCTGGGCAACGGCTACTCCGCCTACCCAAAGCATGCAAATAGTTAATAAGTATTTCATAAATAATTTACGTTGATTATCAGTTTTCAAACCGCCATAACAGGCAGTTGCAAGTTATAATATTTGTAATTCATTGCAAATCCTGTGCCTTTTTCAAAAGCAGGATTCCAATCTATTTTCCCTTTGAATGTGTTACTTTGAAACATGAACTTCCTGTCACATTACTTCTTTGATCATAATAAGAACGATCATCACTTCAATTTTGGTCTTATCTTGCCTGATCTTGCCAGAAATTTTGTGCCGGGTACTCGCATCAAACCAAGCTTGAATAATCACGAGAACCATGAGGTTTTCTCAATTGATAAGGGGTGCGAGCAACATGTCCTGACCGATTCAAAGTTTCACCAGTGGGAAGAATTTGACAAACTTCAGAACAAGCTTTTAAATGAGTTGAGAAATTCCTCTCATCTTAAACCGGAACGTGATTGGTTTGTGGCACATATTTTTTCGGAACTGATGATCGATCATCAGCTATTAAAAATGTATCCAAATCTGGCCACAGAACTATACAATTCATTTGAGAACATTAATGAAGTATCTCTGGAAAAATATCTTCTTGAAAAGGGCATGGACTTTAATGGGCTTTCCCGCTTCAACAAAGGTTACGACCATTTTATGGATGTGCGTTATCTCACCTATTATATTGAACCCGAATCCGTGGTGTATTCTCTCGACAGAATTTGCACCCGGATGAGAATTCCACCGTTTAATGTGCGTCAAAAAGAGCATTACACACAATTAATATGGCAATTTGAGCGTATCATTGTAGAGACCATAACTAAACTGCAAACCTTGTTAAAATGATTAGATACCTGTTACTGACAATTGTCGCTGTTTTCTTCTCAACGATCTCCTTTGGTCAAAGTGCACCGAAATATTCAAATGAATTTCTTCAGGTCGGCGTTGGGGCGAGGTGGTTGGGAATGTCTAATTCAGCCATATCCCGTGTCGATGATGTCACATCAGGGTATTGGAACCCAGCGGGCCTGACTCAGTTAAAGGACAAGATCCAGATATCCTATATGCACACAAATTATTTTGCCGGAATTGGTAACTACGATTACGGCGGGCTGGGTGTCAGGTTAAAAAACGACAATGCTCTTGCTATATCATTTGTTCGAATGGGAATCGATGGCATACCTAATACGCTGGACCTGATACGTAACGGTCAGATCGATTATTCAAGAGTAACGGAGTTCTCTGCCGTGGATTATGGTTTTTTCCTAAGTTATGGGCAGAAATCTAAGATCGAGGGCCTCACCTACGGAGGCTCAGCAAAAGTGATCCACCGTAAGGCCGGATATTTTGCCACTTCATACGGCTTTGGTCTGGATGCCGGCGTTCAGTACCAAATGAAAAATGGCATTAAGGTAGCTGCTGTTGCAAGGGATGTTACCTCGACATTCAATGCCTGGCAGTTTGATTTTACCGAAAAAGATAAAGAAGTACTGGCAAGCACAGGAAATGAGATCCCCACTAATTCTGTCGAGATAACCTTGCCGAGATTTATCATAGGTGGTTCCTGGGATACAGATCTTAACGAAGAATTTACATTTGGCACTGAGCTGAATCTTGACCTTACCACTGACGGTAGAAGAAACACACTTCTCAGAACGAATTTCGCAAGCATCGACCCACATCTTGGGATGGAAATCGGTTATGTGCACCGGGTGTTCCTTAGGGGAGGAATTGGAAACATTCAAGCCGTTTATAACCCTAAAAGAAATAAGAACGGCGAATATGAAAATAAAAAGGAATGGACACTCCAGCCAAATATCGGACTGGGACTTGATGTGAAAAAGTTCGCTCTTGATTTTGCCATGACCAACATAGGTCAGACGTCTGATGCATTGTACTCATATATCTTTTCCCTGAAGTTTAAACTAAATGGAGAAAAGAAGTAGCATTAAAGGTCAGGACAGATAAGCCGTTAACATCCACACCACTTTTTCCTGCGCAGAAATATACTGGGTCATCAGATCCGATGTACCTGAATCACATGATTCATCTGACTTTTCGAGGATCATTCTTTCTAACGACAATATTGTATTCAGATTTTCCCTCACAATTGACACACAGGTTCTTCCGTCTGAAACCCCGGAGAATTCCTTCACCGCTGATTGGTCAAGGTACGCTGAGTAAGAATCAAGAGGCTGCATTCCCAATGTAAGGATACGTTCTGCGATCTCATCGATCTTCAGCTGGGCGTCGGAGTACAATTCCTCGAACTTCAAATGGAGCTCAAAAAAATGTTCACCTTTAACATTCCAGTGACATGCTCTTAAGTTCTGATAGAAGACTTCATAGGTTGCCAATAACCCGTTCAATTCTTTAGAAATGATTTCTTTGGTCTGATTTTCAATTCCTATTGTATTCATAATCACGATTTTTAAAGCTCACGCAAAGGTCGTGAATTACGAAAGAAAAGAATATCCGAACTATCGATACAAGAATAGGGTAAACCTATAAGCAGAATACTGAAAAAACTAAATGAAAAAGCCTACCACTCGTCCTCTTCAAGAACAGGGCCGGTTTTACATTTCTTCTCAAGAGCCGCGATCATTTCATTGATCTTGCGGTCAGCAGATTTTAAGATCACATCGCCTCCCCGAACATCATTCTGGCTCTTCATCAGATATTCAAAATAAGTGGCGATCCCTTCCTTCTCATTTACACGGACAGGTGCAATATGAACCAGGTTGTTCACCTTGTAACGGTAACGGCCATCACGGATCCTGATTTCCATGCGGAATTGAATCTCACCATCCTGATATTGCGTAAATTCATTCGGTTTTACAATACAGGGGAACTTACCGTTAACAATAATTTTATACTCCAATTCAGAAGCATTTGAGTTAACATCGTTTGAAGTCAGAAAATTCTTCAGTTTTTTCTTTCCAAACTCTTCTTCCAGCCACTGATTTGCGCGGAACATAATTGTGTCGATCTCCACCTCATATCCATCAGCATCAAGTACATTTACGACACCCTCGTATGTCACCAGCTCATATACCGTATCATAGGGAGGCACGAACCTCACATAAGGTGCACGTATGATTTCCGGCTCTTCTTCCTTTTCTTCATCCATACCAAAACCGAAGTCATCACCCCATCCTGGATCAAATGCAGAATCTGCCTTTGCAGAAGTGTCTTCTGATTCCTCTCCCCACGGGTCAGAGCCTGAATCGCCCCAGCCTCCTGTGTCCCATTCCTGTGCCTGAACTGAACCAGATCCCATTATAAATAGGACAAGCATTGCTGAAATGTTCCAGCTTATTACTCTAAATACTTTCATAATTCCTGTAGACTAATTGGTAGCCACATCCTCTCCTTTTGGACAAGAAACGCAAAAATATAGATTTTCTCGATTCTTCCTAATCGAAGGAATGTATGTCCATAACGTCATTCTCTTCTTTTTATTACTTCCACATTATATTTGGCACAAAAAAAATTCAGATGCAGAAAACTATAAATAATAAATACATTCTGATTCTTATTGCTTTGGCAGGATTAACCACGTGTAAAGACCGTAATAACGCGCAAAACAACGATTCAAATTCTATGAATAATACAGAAAAAAATATTTTGGCAAAAGATGTCCATTCTTTTGCTCAGCCTAACGATGTCAGAGTAAAACATATGCATCTAGATCTTTCCGTGGATTTTGATAAACATATTTTGTCCGGATATGTCCTTCTTGATATTGAGAACTTGACTGGAGCCGATAAACTTTATCTTGACACAAGAGACCTTGATATTTCGAAAGTGACATTAGATGACTCACCTGAAACGACTTCTTACAAGCAAGGTGAAGTAGTGGAACATCTTGGCCAATCCCTTGAAATTCAAATTTTACCATCCACCAAGCATGTCAAAATTGAATACTCAACGAGAGATTCTGCAGCCGCCCTTCAATGGCTTTCTCCGGAACAGACGCATGGAAAAGTTTATCCTTTCCTGTTCAGTCAGTCACAGGCTATTTTGGCACGTACATGGATCCCTTGCCAGGACGGGCCGGGTGTGAAATTTACATATACTGCGACCATCAGGACAGAACCTCACCTTCTGGCACTGATGAGCGCTGAGAACGGAACCGAAAAGACGTCAGACGGCGTGTACAATTTTAAAATGGACCAGCCGATATCTTCCTATCTGATGGCACTTACCATCGGAGACCTTGACTTCCAGTCAACCGGAAGGAACAGCGGCGTTTACGCTGAACCAGGAATGCTCGCTGACTGTGCCTGGGAATTTGAGGACATGCAGAGCATGATCGACTCAGCTGAAGAATTGTATGGTAAATACGCCTGGGGACGATATGATGTGGTAGTCCTCCCTCCAAGTTTCCCTTTTGGTGGAATGGAAAACCCCCGACTAACATTTGCCACGCCTACAATAATTGCCGGGGACAGGTCTCTGGTATCACTGGTAGCACACGAACTTGCTCATAGCTGGTCAGGAAACCTGGTGACCAATGAAACGTGGAATGACTTCTGGCTCAACGAAGGGTTTACCGTTTACTTTGAAAGCAGGATCATGGAAAAGATCTACGGGAAAGCCTATGCTGATATGCTCACCAAGCTTGGCATGGGAGAATTAACAGAGACCATTGAACGTCTCGAATCGGAAGGCAAAAGAGATGATACTCACCTATATCTTGAACTGGAGAACAGGGACCCAGATGAAGGGTTGACCGATGTAGCCTACGAGAAAGGGCGATTCCTCCTTAAAACCATTGAAAATACCGTAGGACGGGAAAATTTTGATGACTTCCTTAAAGAATACTTCACAACGAATGCTTTTAAACCAATGAACACAGAACGTTTCATTGCTTATTTGAGGGCTAATCTCTTTGCAAAAGGCGACTCTGCCGCATTGGAAGATGCAATACAACTGGATAAATGGATCTACGGGCCCGGCATTCCTGAGAATGTTCCTGTCATTCATTCCGATGAACTGGTGAAAGTCGAAAAAGCTGCCGAAAATTTCCAAAATGGAACCCAAAAATCTTCCGGACTGGACACCGCTGGATGGACAACCCACCACTGGCTGTATTTCCTAAGAAGATTAAATGAAGAAACAGGAAAAGAAAAACTCATTGACCTTGACAATGCATTTAAACTAACGAACAGTGGCAACAGTGAAATACTGTGTGACTGGTTCCAGTTATGCATTGACAATGGTTACACCACGGCCTATCCGGCAATGGAATCATTCCTTGTGCGGGTTGGAAGACGGAAATTTCTGACTCCACTTTATAAAAGACTTGTTAAAACAGAAGAAGGCAAAGAATGGGCGCTAAGGGTATATGCCAAGGCGAGGCCTGGCTACCATTCTGTGGCTACAAATACAATTGACGCTGTGCTTGGGTGGAAATAATGCCCCAAATGATTTAAAACGACTCCGGCCCCCTTATCAAGGGAGCCGGATTTTACAGTAAGTATAAAAACTTTCTCAGGCTCTGGTTACCAACTCTCAAGCTTTCGAACTTGAAGGCACAACCTATTCTTTAGACGCAATTTGGACGAAAAGGTTGCACTAATATGACATTTATTTTTTAATACGCTGATTTTCAGTAAGAAAAAAATTGTAATTTTTGGTAAAATGTCAGAAAAACGTCAAATACAGTCAACATTTTTGATGTAAATCACGGGGACTTTGGTTCTATGGAATCAGATTCTAAGCAGTTGTGTGACCTGGATCAATGCCAATAAAAAAGCCGTGCTTTTTGCACGGCTTTTTTGTGGGCAATACTGGATTCGAACCAGTGACCTCTCGGATGTGAACCGAACGCTCTAACCA
>DJML01000070.1 GCA_002436505.1 Bacteroidetes bacterium UBA6491
ATCATTCGCAGAGCTCTTGAGGAGCCGTTGCGCCAGATCGTTCATAATTCAGGTGGAGAAGGATCGGTCGTGATCCAGAAAGTTAAAGAAGGAAAGGATGATTTCGGCTACAATGCGCGAACTGAAACCTATGAGAACCTTATTGCTGCCGGTGTAATTGACCCGACAAAAGTTGGAAGGGTTGCACTGGAAAACGCCGCATCTGTTGCGAGCATGCTGTTAACAACAGAATGCCTGATCGCGGATGAACCGGAAGATGAAAGACCTGGTCCTGCCGGAATGCCGGACATGGGTGGCATGGGCGGTATGATGTAGGAATACCGATCACATTAAATAATTAAAACACCGGCCATAACCTGACCGGTGTTTTTTTTTGATCATTTAAATTTCACGGACCAAAGGTATTTGTACGGTCGGTCACCTTGCTGATAGAGCTCCCCCGGCCTTTTTAGTTCAGGATCATCAAGCCTCCTGGAATATCCCGTGACAACAAATAAGCGGTCCTTGTTGACGGCCCAGTTTCTGTAATAAAGGTAAAACCAGCGTGCCTGATCGCTTCCGGTTGAGTCACTGAAGGCCCATTGATTGGAGATCAAATCTTCTGTCCTTTTCCTGATGAAATTGTAAAAGATCAGGCTGTCTCTTATATGACCGTTCTCATAAGAAAATCCATTGATCAGCAGAACAGAGTCATTAAAAACTATGATCTTCTCGTAGTGTACCAGCTCATTTTCGAATTGCACCAGTTGATTAAAAATTTTGTAACTATTTACGCGTTTGTACTTCTTGATCAAACGGACCATTTCATTTGCTTTCTTTTTTTCGAGCGGGAATTGTGAAGCTCTGATCTCATCTGTTTCATTTTCCGGTAGCGAATAACTGGTTATTGCCCCTGAGACAGGATCCAGTACGAATACCCGGTTATTATGGACATCAATACATTTATAATGAGTCGAGAACGCTACGACACCTTCCGGAACGAAATCTTCCAGACCAAGTACCGTTATCGGATTGCCATTGATCACCTTGGTCACCTCAATGGGATAAGCCACATTTTCACCGCTTGTCCATTTATATAAAAAAAGTTCCCCTGACCGGTCAATATAAAAATCCTGATAGGTTAGAGTAACTGCGGTTCTGGAGGAGTACACTCTCACTGCCTTATCCATTATAATGTCTACCTGAACTATATACTCGTTACTACCTTTCAGGTGAACGTACCACAATCCATTATATTTTCGGAAGTTCATCACATAAACTGGCATGTTCTGATCCTCAGATTCAACCGGAATCAAAATACTCCTTTTGATCTGATTAGAAAAGTTATCCTGATCTATTAAAAACAACTCCAGTTTGCCTTCTTTAAGCACATCCCTGGTCAGGATAAGTTCTCCGTCCTCACTGCTAAAGATCTCTGAATAGTCAGCTATTTCGCCTGTCAACGGATAATATGAAATTTCAGCCCCATCCTGTGCACAGCAATCTGAATGGGAAAGGGTCACCATTACCAGCACCGCCATTAAATACCATTTGCCCCGAAGATACGTCCGGGGCAAACGGTCATTTGTCAGATTAAAAGTCATTATTCAACTCTGGACCTGTTTTAATGCTATAAGGAACCAATACGTATTATACTGTACGTTTCCGTATCAGATTCTCCTGCGGCACCTGGGGTCACGTCCCATTCAATGCTGTAGATCCAAACCACGCCATACTGGTCAGCGACATTCAGTGTTGTTGACCCCGTAGTGTTACCTATATCCACCTGGTCTTCAATGTACCCATAGATGAATTCAACCTCAGGGTAATTGTCATATTCCTCCGGATCCTCATCAGGAGCAGCGATCCGCGGACAAAGGCTGGTACCGGACCCGTAACAGTTAATGTCAATGGCCCAGCCCTGGCTACCATCATTAAGTGTTACCAATTCGCGGTCATATGCAGTGTTACCGCAACCGACAAGACCACATTTCTTCTTCACACGGGAATAATGAACTACCGGAAGCCCGATGGCATCAATGGAGAATAAAACAACAAGACCAACGATCAGAAATTTAAAAATTTTGATTTTCATACTTAAATATTTAATGATTAACACTGTCGCACAATGGCGATATAAAGCCACAAATAAGCACTACATTTAAGTATTTTTATTTCTTTTTATATATTTTTTCGATATATGACAATATATTATTTTAGTTTTGAAATGCCAGCCGAATATTTTAAGCTGTTTCGACATTTGCACCAAATTCAACAACTCAAACACAGACGATTAATAAATTACACAACCTGTGTGTTCGTGTTCCTGCCTCTTAATTTATCCGGTTATTAATTACTGTTTTGTTTGTAATATAAATATTCATTTACTACCTTTGCGCCCGCTTAAAGGAGGACATGTTGAATTGACAGAACAAAACAAGAATCTCGAGAACGAAGAAGTCTCTAAAGAAACGGTTGAAGCCAAGGATGCTGCAACTGACCAAACCATTGAAAACCAACCACAATCAGAAGATCCTGTAAAAAATGCAGATGAAGCAACGGACGTCGTTGCGGAATCAGCTGAAGAAGAAACTTCTGTGGAAGTTGAATCTTCCGTTGATGAAACATCATCTGAGACAGAAGAACCTGTTGCAGAAGAACNNCCTGCTGCAGAAGAACCTGCTGCAAAGAAATCTCCTGCTAAAGGATCAACTGAGGATGAGTCGGATGACGATGACTCTGAAGAGGATGAAATTGAAGGTAAAGTGAAAATTGAGGTTAATGACAACCCTGTTCACGATCCGGATGCATTTGACTGGAGCATTGACAAAGAGGGATTTCCTCAGTACAACGACACCCGAAGAAAAGAACTTATTGACCTTTACGACAACACCCTTTCTTCAATTGAAGAAGGAACGGTTGTTAAAGGCAAAGTTGTTTCTATCAGCAAAAAAGATGTTGTTGTTAATATAGGATTTAAATCTGATGGCCTGGTAGGTCGTACAGAATTTAAAGACATGCCTAATCTGGCCATTGGCGATGAAGTTGAAGTCTATGTGGAACAGACAGAGGACCCATTGGGCCAGCTTGTCCTTTCACGACGTAAAGCAGTTGCTGAAACCGCATGGGACAGGATCAATGAAGCCAAAGAAAAGAATGAGATCCTTACGGGTTACGTGAAATCACGTACCAAAGGAGGTCTTGTAGTTGACGTAATGGGAATGGATGCCTTCCTTCCTGGTTCTCAGATCGATGTTAAACCGATCAGGGATTACGATCAATATGTTGGCCAGACCATGGAGTTCAAGGTTGTGAAGATCAATGAAGCGTTCAAAAACGTTGTGATCTCTCACAAGGCACTGATCGAAGATGATATTGAAGCACAAAAAGGCGAGATCCTTTCCAAACTGGAAAAAGGTCAGGTCCTTGAAGGTGTCGTTAAAAACATGACATCCTTCGGTGTATTCGTAGATCTGGGTGGCCTGGACGGGCTGCTTCATATCACAGATGTTTCATGGGGACGTATCAATCATCCTGAGGAAGTACTTAAACTTGATCAGAAGATCAATGTTGTAGTACTTGATTTTGACGATGACAAAAAACGTATCTCACTTGGCCTGAAACAGCTTACACCTCATCCTTGGCAAGACCTTTCTGAAGAAATTCAGGTTGGAGCCAAAGTAAAAGGTAAAGTTGTTACAGTTGCTGATTACGGAGCATTCATTGAAATCGAGCCTGGTATCGAAGGATTGATCCACGTCTCAGAAATGAGCTGGTCTCAACACCTTAGAAATCCACAGGACTTCATGAAAGTAGGCGATGAGGTTGAAGCAATGATACTCACGCTGGAAAAAGAAGAACACAAAATGTCTCTTGGTATCAAGCAGCTTACGCCTGATCCTTGGGAACATATTGACACTAAATATCCTGTTGGCTCTAAACACACCGGTGAAGTGAGGAACCTGACCAACTATGGTCTGTTCGTTGAACTGGAAGAAGGTGTTGACGGGCTTGTACACGTTTCTGACCTTAGCTGGAGCAAAAAGATAAAGCACCCTGCTGAGTTCACTAAGAAAGGTGAAAAACTGGAAGTGATCGTTCTTGAAATCGATCGTGATAACAGAAGATTAAGTCTAGGCCATAAACAGCTTGATGAAAATCCATGGGAAACATTCGAATCGATCTTCACTGAAGGATCTGAACACGAAGGAACCGTTATTGAAGTCAGCGAAAGAGGTGCAACTGTCGCAATGCCTTATGGTGTTGAAGCTTTCGCTCCTACCAAGCACCTGAAAAAAGAGGATAAATCAACAGTGAAAGCTGACGATCTCTTGAATTTCAGGGTTATCGAATTCAATAAGAACCAAAAACGCATCATCATTTCCCATACAGATATCTGGAAAGAAGAAGAACGCAGCAAACGTGACACTGAAACCCAGGAAAGAGTTAAAAAAGGGAAACAGACCAGTAAAATGGTTGACAAGATGAACAAAGGCGTTTCACGTGATACACTTGGTGACCTTGGTGCCCTGGCAGAATTAAAAGCTAAAATGGAAGCGACAGAAGACGCTCCTAAAGCTAAAAAGGCTGCCCCGGCCAAAGAAGAGAAACCTGTTGCTAAAAAGAATGAGGTTAAAAAGGACGAACCGAAAGCAGAAGCTTCTGCTGACAATGCCGCACAACTGATCGAATTGATCGGTGCGGGAGACGAAGCGTCAAAAGATGACCTTAAGCAACTGAATGGTGTCGGACCTGCATTTGAGAAAAAGTTAAATGCTGCCGGAATTTATTCTTTTGCACAGATTAGCAAGCTGGATGAAACTTCAGCCCCAATGTTAGAAGAACTGATCGGCAAACCAGGAATTGTTGCTAACAATGAATGGCTTAAACAAGTCGAAGAATTGACGAAATAGATGTTGATTACAAAATATACCGTAAAAAATCCCATTTTTGAATGGGATTTTTTTTTGCATTATTTTTATAAATGAACTATTGGTTGATCAAATCGGAACCGTTTAAATATTCCTGGTCTGACCTGGAAAAGGACAAGGAGACTTTCTGGGACGGTGTGCGTAATTACACTGCACGGATAAATCTGAGGGCCATGAAAAAAGGCGATCTCTGCCTTTTCTATCACAGCAATAAGGGTCTGGAGGTCGTCGGAGTAGCCGAAGTGTCCAAAAGTGCTTACCAGGATCCTACCACGGACGATGACCGATGGGTTGCAGTTGATGTTAAGATGCACCATAAACTGGATAAGCCAGTAACTTTGAAAGATATTAAGGCCGATAGCAAGTTGTCGAACATGGAATTGGTACGGATTTCACGATTGTCCGTATCAAAAGTGACCCCTGATGAATACAAAAGGATAATTAACCTGTCAAAGAAATAAATGGAAGAGCGGATCATACTTAACCAAAAAAAGATCGATATCATTCTTGAGCGTATGGCGCATCAGGTTTATGAAAACCGCATCGATCTTTCGAATACCGCCATCATCGGTCTGCTGCCAAGAGGCAAGGCCATCGCTGAAGCCATACATGAAAGGCTATGCAGGATGAGTGGAATGAAGATTGCTTTCGGCACACTTGACAGCACCTTTTACAGGGACGATTTCAGAAGATCAGACAAACCGATCCTTCCAACGGCAATGCACCTTGATTTCCAGATAGAGAATAAATATGTGGTGATCGTGGACGATGTGCTTTACACCGGACGATCGGTGCGCTCTGCACTTAATGCACTCTCAGATTTTGGGAGACCGCTTAAAACTGAACTGATGGTTTTAATTGACCGGAGATACAACAGAGAACTCCCTATACAACCGGATTATGTCGGTGAAGTAGTGGATACACGTGCCCACGATAAAGTCAAAGTTTCATTTGAAAATTCAGAGAAAAAAGTTTGGATCAGCACAAAACAACCGTAAAACGACTGTCTGTCAAACATCTTCTTGGGATCAAGGATCTCACAAAAGAGGACATTGAGCAGATCTTTGCGACTGCAGACGAGTTCAAAAGCATCTTGAACCGCCAGGTAAGGAAAGTCCCTACACTTAGAGATATGACCATCGCCAATCTCTTCTTTGAAAATTCCACCAGAACGAAACTTTCCTTTGAACTTGCCGAAAAAAGACTTTCTGCAGATGTGGTCAACTTCGCCAGCTCAAGTTCATCTGTTTCTAAAGGAGAAACCCTTATCGACACAGTGAATAACATCCTTTCGATGAAAGTTGACATGGTCGTAATGCGTCACCCTGCTCCCGGGGCCTGTGCGTTCCTTTCTAAACACGTGGACGCCTGCATCGTGAATGCTGGTGACGGGACCCATGAGCATCCTACCCAGGCGCTTCTGGATGCGTTCTCAATACGCGAAAAACTTGGAGATATACAGGGTAAAAAGGTGGTGATCGTAGGGGACATACTTCATTCGCGTGTCGCCCTTTCGAACATATACTGCCTTCAAAAACTTGGCGCCGAAGTCATGGTTTGCGGTATACCAACTCTGATACCAAGGCACATCGAATCGCTAGGAGTTAAGGTAAGCTACAACCTGAAAGAAGCACTTCAGTGGTGCGATGTAGCCAACATGCTAAGGATCCAGCTTGAAAGGCAGGACACAAAATATTTCCCCAGCCTGAGGGAATATACAATGCAGTTCGGACTCACCAAAGACTTGCTAAACAGCATAGGAAAAGAAATCGTTGTTATGCACCCAGGGCCAATAAACAGAGGTGTTGAAATAAGCTCAGATGTGGCAGATTCTGATCAATCCATTATTCTCCAGCAAGTTGAAAATGGTGTCGCTATCAGAATGGCTGTACTCTATCTTCTGGCTGAAAGAAAAGACTGATGGGTACCAGAATATTCATTCTTTATACCGGGGGAACCATTGGAATGGCCCCTTCAGATCCTGCTAATCCAAACAGCCCTTTGGAACCAAAAGACTGGTCGTACCTTCAGCAATTTATGCCAAGTATTAGGGAAAACGGGTATTTCTCTAAAACCAGGGGAATAGAGTTCACCTATCATTCACTGGATCTAATACTCGACTCGTCCCAGTTCAATACCGAACACTGGATCACAATGGCAGGGATCATCAGAAACAACTACGATGATTACGATGGTTTCATTATCATCCACGGTACAGACACAATGGCTTATACTGCCTCAGCTTTAAGCTTTATGCTTCTTGGGCTTTCTAAACCCATTGTCCTTACCGGAAGTCAGTTGCCGATATTCCATCCACGCACAGACGCGGTCACTAACCTCGGGAATGCAATTCATATTGCCGGTCATAAGGCTTTTGACATGCCAGTTTTACCGGAGGTAAGCATCTGTTTTGAAGACCGGGTATACCGTGGGAACAGAACCATAAAATTCAGCACCAATGATTTCAAAGGTTTCGCTTCTCCAAATTACCCCCCTCTTGTTGAGTTGGAAGAATCAATTCGCTTCTTTCCCCAGTTGTATAATCGCCCGGCAGAAAGTGATCTGCAGATAATGAATTCACTTGATACACGGGTTATAAGTATTAGCCTTTTCCCCGGAATGAGGGCAGAAAGCATATCCCGACTTGTCGGAGACGACACAAAGGGACTTATAATTCACACCTTTGGCGCCGGAAATGTACCCTGTACACCAGAATTTATCAGAGCCATAGAAGAAGTTCGAAACAATGGTATCACAGTAATGTTTATTACACAATGCTATAATGGAAGCGTTGAATTAGGCAAATACAAATCATCACAGGTCTTCAGAGAACTTGGAGTAGTATCGGGAGGCGACATGACAAATGAGGCAGCCCTGGCTAAAATGATGTGGGTCCTTGGCAATTTCAGAGGGGATGAAATATCTAAAAAATTGCTGGAAAATGTCGTCGGAGAACGATCCTGACACTAAGTTTCGTACAGCGCCTGACCGTTACACATTTTCTTTGATTTAATTATCTTATAGTCAGCCATTTAAACGCAAAAGATGCGTTTATTTTTTGTGGATAACATAAACGTGCTCAACCCCTTATTTTGCTGGGGGTTGAGGTATCTTTACAGCTTTAGCAATAATAAAAATGAGCGAGGAACAAAAGAAGGTGAACAGGGGCGATTACGGAGCCGATAATATTCAGGTCCTTGAAGGACTGGAAGCAGTACGAAAAAGACCTGCAATGTATATTGGGGATATTGGCCCAAAAGGGTTACATCACCTTGTGTACGAGGTTGTAGATAATTCGATTGATGAAGCACTGGCAGGATATGCCAGGATCATAGATGTTTTTATCAATGAGGACAATTCGATAACTGTAGAAGATGATGGCCGGGGTATACCTGTTGCCATGCACGCGAAGGAAAAAAAATCCGCTTTGGAGGTCGTAATGACCGTACTTCATGCCGGCGGTAAGTTTGACAAAGACACCTATAAAGTTTCCGGTGGGCTCCACGGTGTGGGTGTTTCATGTGTAAATGCACTTTCGTCAAAACTTCTGGCAGAAGTTCATCGCGATGGCAAGATCTATCGTCAGGAATATTCTATCGGTAAGCCTGTGACACAGGTTGAAACGGTCGGAGACTCAGACAAAACAGGAACCATTGTCTCATTCTGGCCGGATAGGACCATCTTTCAGGCTACAACTTACAATTACGATACGCTAGCAAGCAGGCTCAGAGAACTGGCTTATCTGAACAAAGGGATAAAACTTACACTTACAGACAGAAGGAACAAAGATGACGATGGAAATTTTCATTCGGATGTCTTCTTTAGTGAAGGTGGATTAAAAGAATTTGTACGCTACCTGGACGGTACCAGGGAGCCTCTAATTCCTGAACCTATCTATGCCGAAGGTGAAAAGAACGGTGTACCCGTGGAAATTTCATTCCAGTACAACAATGGGTATTCTGAAAACCTTCATTCCTATGTGAACAACATCAATACCATTGAAGGTGGTACACACGTAGCCGGTTTCAGGCGTGCATTGACCAGAACCCTGAAGTCCTACGCTGATAAAGAAGGATATTTTTCAAAACTAAAGTTTGAAATAAGCGGCGATGATTTTCGTGAAGGACTAACAGGAGTTATCTCAGTGAAAGTCCAGGAACCTCAGTTTGAAGGCCAGACCAAAACAAAACTTGGCAACTCGGAAGTCAGCGGTGCTGTTGATCAGGCAGTTGGTGAAATGCTGAACAATTACCTTGAGGAAAATCCCAACCAGGCCCGATTGATCATCAATAAAGTGGTCATTGCTGCCCAGGCAAGACATGCAGCCCGAAAGGCCCGTGAAATGGTTCAGAGAAAAGGGGCCATGTCCGGTGTTGGATTGCCAGGGAAATTGTCGGATTGCTCCGAAAAGGACCCGGATAAATGTGAGATATATCTTGTGGAGGGCGACTCAGCAGGCGGAACAGCAAAACAAGGCCGTGACCGTAAATTCCAGGCCATCCTCCCCTTGAGGGGTAAGATCCTTAACGTGGAAAAGGCAATGGAACATAAGATCTATGACAACGAAGAGATCAAAAACATGTTCACTGCTCTCGGTGTAACGATTGGAACAGAGGAAGACGACAAGGAGCTTAACATAGTAAAACTAAGATACTCTAAGGTAATAATCATGACGGATGCGGACGTTGACGGATCACACATCAGAACACTGATCCTCACGCTGTTCTTCCGTTATATGAAACGTCTTATCGAAGAAGGGAACATCTATATTGCTACTCCCCCGCTTTACCAGGTAAAAAAAGGCAAGGAAATGGCATACTGCTGGAGTGACGAGGACCGAGACAGAGAAGTTATGAGAATTGGAGGTGATAAACCGGACAGTGTTTCCGTTCAGAGATACAAAGGTCTTGGAGAAATGAATGCTGAACAACTCTGGGAAACGACCATGAATCCTGAAACCCGCACACTTAAGCAAGTAACACTGGAGAGTGCTGCAGAAGCTGATCACATATTCTCTATGCTAATGGGTGACGAAGTCGCTCCTCGCCGTGAGTTTATTGAGGCAAATGCGAAATATGCCAACATTGACGTATAAAAGGAACCGGTAACATACCTCTTTACTACTTTATGCATTCTTTTTGTGAAGATTAATGCAAAATAATCGTAGGTAATGTTTGTGAATTTGAATTGAAAGTCTGAAATTTGCACTCCTAAAAAAATTAAGATGGCACGAGTTTGTGAATTGACCGGGAAGAAAGCTATGAAGGGTAACCACGTAGCTCACTCCAATATAAAGACCAAAAGAAGGTTTTATCCGAACCTTCATACCAAGCGTTTTTACCTTCCGGAAGAGGATCGATGGGTAACTTTGAAGGTGTCAACCTCTGCCCTGAGAACCATAAATAAAAAAGGCATTACTGAAGTACTTAAGAATTTCGAAAAGTACGGTAAAATATAACAACGAAGATGGCGAAGAAAGGAAATAGAATTCAGGTCATTCTTGAGTGCACAGAGCATAAAGATTCCGGAAAACCGGGAACTTCACGCTACATAACAACTAAGAACAAGAAGAATACAACGGAACGGTTGGAGTTGAAAAAATTCAATCCGATCCTTAAAAGAGTTACAGTTCATAAAGAAATAAAATAAGATGGCTAAGAAGGTAGTTGCAACATTAAAAAAAGGTACCGGCCGTGACTGGGCTAAGGTGATACGTGCGGTAAAATCCGACAAAACAGGTGCCTATAGTTTTAAAGAAGAGATCATCCCTTCTGAAAAGGTCAAGGAATACTTTAATTCTTAAGCCTTCATTTAAAATATTATAATAGCTTCCTGCAGTACAGGAAGCTATTTTTGTTTATACATTATGGGAGTATTCAATCTCTTTAAACGTGAAAAATCAGCCGAAGAGAAAAAACGACTGGAAGAAGGACTTGAAAAAACAAAATCAAGCCTTTTCAGTAAGTTATCGAAAGCTGTTCTGGGGAAAAGTCGCATAGACGATGCTTTTCTGGATGAACTGGAAGAAATTCTGGTAACTTCTGACGTGGGCATTCCCACCACACTCAAGATCATCGAAAGAGTGGAACAAAGGGCATCTAAAGACAAGTATGTTAACCTGGATGAACTCAATGTGCTTTTAAAAGATGAGATCAAACAACTTTTGCTAGAACATGAAACCCGGGAAGTTGAAGACGTTGACTACAAGCCATATGTTATTATGGTCGTAGGAGTAAATGGCGTCGGTAAAACAACAACCATCG
The DNA here is from genome assembly GCA_002436505.1 of Bacteroidetes bacterium UBA6491. GTDB lineage: Bacteria > Bacteroidota > Bacteroidia > NS11-12g > UBA9320 > UBA6491. The sequence goes on from DJML01000070.1 coordinate 11,174, forward strand.
GTAAACTGGCACATAAATTTGCTTCGTCAGGAAAAAAAGTAGTACTTGGTGCAGCAGACACATTCCGTGCTGCAGCAGTGGACCAGTTGAAGATATGGGGAGAACGTACCGGAGTGGAGGTGGTATCCAAAGGCATGAACGCAGACCCGGCTTCTGTTGCTTTCGATACTGTACAGGCCGGGAAAGAGCTCAATGCTGATGTCATAATAATAGATACCGCCGGTCGATTGCATAACAAGATCAACCTGATGAACGAACTTTCAAAGATAAAAAGGGTGATGAGTAAGGTTATCCCTGAGGCTCCGCATGAAATTCTGCTGGTACTTGATGCTTCAACAGGCCAGAATGCCTTTGAACAGGCAAAGCAATTTACTGAAGCTACGGAAGTAAATGCACTGGCATTAACAAAACTGGACGGAACTGCCAAAGGCGGTGTGGTCATAGGTATTTCTCATCAATTCAAGGTACCGGTAAAATATATTGGTGTTGGGGAACAAATGGCTGACCTTCAGATCTTTGATGCCGGATCGTTCGTCGATTCACTCTTTAATGAATAGACTTTGAGAACAAAAGGAAACATAAAAAACAAGGTAAACATTGTTACGCTGGGTTGTTCCAAGAACACGGTCGATTCAGAAGTTATCCTTAGTCAGCTGAAAGGCAGTTCGGTGGATGCCGAACACGAATCCGGAAAAGCAGATGCCAACATTATTGTTGTGAACACCTGTGGATTCATTGAAAACGCCAAGCAGGAATCAATTGATGCGATCCTGCACTATGCAGATGAAAAGTCAAGCGGCAGCATTGATAAATTATTTGTGACCGGATGCCTTTCACAACGATATAAAGACGAACTCACTTCAGAGATTCCAGAAGTTGATCAATGGTTCGGAACAATGGAGCTCCCTTCACTATTACGCTCTCTGGGTGCAAATTACAAACATGAATTAATTGGTGAACGATCGATCACAACACCACCTCATTATGCTTACCTGAAGATCTCTGAAGGCTGTGACCGGCCCTGTTCTTTCTGTGCGATCCCGTTAATGAGAGGAAAGCATGTTTCCAAATCACTGGAGCAACTGGAAACGGAGGCGAAACACCTTGTAAAAAACGGTGTTAAAGAGATCATGCTCATCGCTCAGGATTCCACTTATTATGGGATCGACCTCTATGGTGAAAGAAAACTTGCAGACCTTTTAAAGAGGCTTTCAGATGTGGAAGGACTGGATTGGATACGCCTGCACTATGCTTATCCATCTAAATTTCCGGAAGATATCCTTCCGGTTATGCGTGAACGATCCAACATCTGCAATTACCTGGATATACCATTGCAGCATATTGCTGACCCTGTTCTGAAAGCAATGCGAAGGGGAATAACAGAACGCAGAACCAAAGAACTGATGCATAAAATCAGAGAAGAGGTGCCTGGTATTGCACTAAGGACAACAATGCTTGTCGGGCATCCGGGCGAGACGGAAAAAGATTTTGATGCACTTTGCAGATTCGTGGAAGAATTCAAATTCGAGAGGCTTGGGGTGTTTACCTATTCGCACGAAGAAGGGACACACGCTTACTCTCTCGAAGATTCGATCTCAGATGAGTTGAAACAGGAACGTGCGGAAACGATCATGAACATTCAGCAGGATATTTCGTTAGAACATAACACGAAACAGGTCGGAACGACTAAAAAGGTCCTTTTTGACAAAGTGGAAGGTGGTTATTTCGTCGGAAGAACGGAATTCGACTCACCTGAAGTAGATAACGAGATACTCGTTCCAACAGAAGGAAATTATGCAAGGATCGGTGATTTTGCAAATGTTGAAATAACCGATTCTTCTGAATTTGACCTGTACGGTAAAATTGTAACGTAACCCCAATGAGAACTGTTGAATTAGCATTTGAAGAACATCCATTCCTGAACAAGGAAGCAAATGACTACCTGCAGGAAGTTGAGTTACTTAAACATTTTTATGCATATCCCCCGTCCATTAATAGCATCCCGGATGTTATTGCCAAGCGGTCCGGCTTCCCTCTCGAGAAAAGGGAAATACTCGTCAACCAGATCCATAAGCAATATGATGGTATTGGCGTTTCAAAAGACCATTTGATCAGAAACCAAATTGACTCCCTTCGAGATCAAAATACATTCACCATTACGACAGGGCAACAAATTCATATCGCACTCGGACCTCTGTTCTTTATTTATAAGATCCTGTCTTGCATCGATATCGCTGATGACCTGAATAGAAGATTTCCGGATTTCAAATTTGTGCCTGTTTTCTGGATGGCCACCGAGGATCACGATTTTGAAGAAATCAACTATGTTAAATTATACGGCCAGACCTATTCCTGGGAGGATTTCCAGGATGGTGCTGTTGGAAGGTACAATACATCCTCACTCTCTGACACACTGGATAAACTTCGTGAACGGCTCGATGACACAGATGAGAACATGCAAATGATGGACCTGTTCTCTGATGTTTATTCAAAAAACAAAACGCTGGCAACTGCCACTCACGACCTGATTCACAGGCTTCTGGGGCATAGAGGACTAGTGGTACTGGACCCTGACAATGTCGAGCTGAAAAAGGAATTTTCCGTCGTAATTACCGATGATGTTATACATGGCGCAAACTACGAACCTCTTGATGAATACAGCAAGAAACTAAAGAATAGCGGCTATGATCTGCAGATCAACCCTCAGAACGTGAATCATTTCATTTTCAATAAAGGAAAGCGTCTTAAACTAAAAAACACCAATGGCGAATACCAGGTGATTGATAATGAATCTATTACACCAGAAACTTTAAAGAGGAGAATAAGTGATCATCCAGAGGATTTTAGTCCCAATGTAGTGATGCGGCCACTATACCAGGAAGTTATTTTGCCCAATTTAATATACATACCAGGTGGAAGTGAATTGCGTTACTGGTTGCAGCTAAAAGGGGTCTTTGATCAGAACAAGGTTCCTTTTCCTATGATCATACCCAGGTCCAGCGCTGTAGTGATCTCAGATAAAACCTACGAACAGTTACTGCAGGCAGGAGGCGACCTAAGAGAAATGTTCCTAAGTGAGAACGATATGGCTTCCATATATGGGGCAAAATCAAACAGTCCTGTGAAACTCATCAAAGAAAAATTAAAAGAATTTCAAGACTACATCGACACATTGCCTCCTGAACTTCAACGACTTACGCCACATCAAGCGACTCCGATCAAAAACCTTAAAGGCATTGACAAGAACCTTAACAGTGTTTTAAGCTGGCTGGAGGACCTTCCTGTTGAGGTCAAAGGAAACGATCCCTCTTTTAACCGCCTATTGAAAATTAAAAGAAGGTTCTTTGATCTGACATTTCCTCAGGAAAGAGATGAGTTTTGCATCAATTACTTGTCATTTATAAAGAAGTTAACCACTGAAAACTCGACAAAAGGATTGTTTAAAGAATGTCGAAATCTAAATATACTGGTTACAAAATCAATTTGATAGCTATTAAAAAAAGTCTATTTTTGCATTACGTTAAGCTACTGTAACTCATAAAAGTTATAGTGCAAGGCAATAGACTTTGAAATTATTTAAAGATTAATACTTAAAAAAAGTTACTTAAATTTTTCCCAAAATGAAAAACCTGAAATCCATCTTATCACTGGTGCTTCTATGCTCTACGATTGCTGCCCAGGCGCAGATCGGGAACTATTTTGATCGTTTTAAAGATGCAAGAAAATGGTCGGCCGGAGTACAATTATCCGGAACTGGAATGCACGGTGATGCAGACGTCCTTAGAATGGGCTTCGCTGGCGGTGTGCACGTTAAATATTCAATTGCACAGTCATTCGGCCTAAGATTGAGTGCCAATCTTGGAACTTTAAACGGTTCAAGAGACGATGATGATCCATTGATCGGACCCAACGAAACGACCAACCGCGTAGGTCAACCTGTAGGAGACTCTTATACAGTAACAAATAATTTCAAAGATATCAGCCTTAGTACCGTTTACACTTTAGGTAACATCTCTTTCCTTCGTCCTTTGAGAAAAGTACAGTTGTTCATATTCCTTGGCGCTGGTATTTCAATGAGTGATGCTGAAGGATCTTTTGATGACCCTGCAGATGCTTCTGAGTACTATAACAACGATGAAGCAAGATACAGCAGAGTGGATAGTAACGCTGATGGATCAATAAACAACATCTATACTGAGTACAAAGGCAACGACCTTATCATTCCTTTCGGTATTGGATTTAAATATCAATTGAACCGTTCACTTGACTTAGGTGTTCAGTACAGAATGACCCTAAGCCGTTCGGATCTTATCGATGCATTCTCGTATGATGTATGGAACAACAGAACAAAAGATTATTACTCTCTTCTTAGCCTTCAGCTTTCCTATAAGTTTGGCGGAAAAGACAAGGAACACCACAACGACTGGTTGAACCCTGTAGAAAGCATATATAAGACACTTGACACTTTGATCGAGATCGGTGAAAAAGTAGAGCAACTTTTGCTGGATGATGATGATGATGGTGTTGCTAACTATTACGACAAAGAGCCGGATAGTGAGCCAGGTGCAATTTCAACTCCTAAAGGTGAGATGCTTGACCTCGACGGTGACAGCATCCCTGACCACAGAGACGATCAACCTTACTCAGAGAAGGGATCTACCGTTGATGACAGAGGTGTTATGATAGATCGTGATGTTGACGGTGTACCTGATTACAGAGACGAAGAGACCAATACTCCTGCCGGAGCAATGGTTGATCGCCAGGGACGTGAAATAAATATAGGCTGCTGCAATTGCGATGAAGTTGTTCTTCCTGCAATTGTTTTCGAAACAGGTAGTTCTAAAATTCGTCCTGAATTCTATGGAGCACTTTACAGTGTTGCTGAGAAAATGAGATCTTGTCCTGACCTGAGTGTTGACGCAATTGGTTATGCTGTTGGAAGCAAATCAGCTAGTCAGCTTGCAGAGAGACGTATCAATGCGATCATTGAATACCTTAATGGTCAGTACGGAATCCCACGAGACAGATTTATCTCCAATAGTAATGGTAAAGCTGCTTCAGGAATGGAATTCAGCAACAGAAGAATTGATCTGATGAAATCAGAATAAAAAATTTCAAATAAAGTAACTTAGAAGCCCGTCAACCGACGGGCTTTTTTTTTCAATATCTTTGAGTGATTCACATCGTCGTGCCAGGGGAGAATAAGAAAATAAGATCAATGCTAAGGGAGATCCCGCATAATCCGGGGATATACAAATACCTGGATAAAGATGGAAATATCATCTACATAGGAAAGGCACGGGATCTTAAAAAAAGAGTGTCCTCTTATTTTAACAAGCAGGACCATGAGAACCGAAAAACCGGGATCCTGGTGTCTCACATTAACGATATAGAATACACTGTTGTTGACACAGAGATCGATGCCCTGCTACTGGAGAACAACCTTATCAAAGAATTTCAGCCAAAGTATAACATCATGCTGAAAGACGATAAGTCTTTCCCTTTTATCAGGATAAGTAAAGATCGGTTCCCAAAGGTTTACTCAATGCGTAATCCTGTAAGGGACGGTGCTGAATATTACGGTCCCTACACCTCAGTAAGAGCAATGAACACCGTTTTGGATCTTGTAAAACGTCTTTATCCAATAAGAAACTGTAACCTCAATCTATCTGCGAAGAATATCGAATCAGGAAAATTCAAAGTTTGTCTTGAATACCAGATCGGCAATTGTAAAGGACCATGTGCGGGACTTCAAAATGAGGAAGATTACAATGAATCCATTGAACATATAAGGAATATTCTTAAAGGGAATCTGAAGGAGGTGGAGCAACATCTGGAAACTCAGATGAGGCAAAAAGCGGACAGGTTGCTCTTTGAAGAAGCTGAGATCGTTAAAAAGAAGATCCAGTACCTGGACAAATTCCAAAGCAGATCGACCATTGTAAATAAACGCATTAAGAACGTTGATGTATTCAGTATAGCGGTTGACCGTGATCGGGCTTTTGTCAATTATCTACGCGTAGTGAATGGCATGATCATCAGTTCAGACACACTGGAACTGAAATTTAAAATGGATGAAAGTAAAGAGGACCTTATGGAAACGGCCATTGGTGAAATGCGTAACAAATATTTCAGCAATGCGGACGAGATCTTACTTCCTTTTGCTGTCAACATCAAAGACGATAAACTCAAATTCACCATACCGAAAGCAGGAGATAAGAAGAAATTGCTGGACCTTTCTTTAAAGAATGTCCTGGCCTACAAGCATGAGAAAAGGCGACAATATGAAAAACTTGATCCGGAACTAAAGACAAACAGAATCNNTCGCAGATACAAAAGACTGCTTGAAGAAGGCAGTGACCTTCCGGACCTGGTGGTAGTTGATGGCGGTAAAGGGCAACTCTCATCCGCGGCATTGGCACTAAAAGACCTTAACATCTATGATAAGGTACCTCTGATTGGCATCGCAAAGCGCCTTGAAGAGATATATTATCCGGAGGATCCGGTACCGTTATACATTGATAAAACATCGGAAACCTTAAAGATCATCCAGCAGATGAGGGATGAGGCCCACAGGTTTGGCATTACCCATCACAGAAATAAAAGATCAAAGAAAAACCTTCAAAGCCGGCTCAATTCTATCCCAGGTGTCGGTGAAAAGACAAGCCTTCAACTGCTGTCACATTTTCGCTCGGTTCAAAAGATAAAAGAAGCATCGGAGGTAGAACTTGCAGCTGTGATTGGAAAAAGTAAAGCAAAATTGGTTTCTGAGCACCTTAACCATGAACAATAGAAAGCACATAGGCACCATTGAAGTTAAAAACCTCAGTAGAATAAAGGATGCAATTTATGCTATAGCAAATTCTTATGACACTTGCTTTATATACGATAGTTGTGAAACCAATGCAGCCTATGACCACAAGGAATATGAGCTTATCGCAGGCATAGGGAGGTCAGAGCAATTGATCTCTTCCGAGTCAAATAATCTGACGGGTCTTGATGAATTTTATCGTAAAAACAAAGACTGGGTGTTTGGTGGATTGTCCTACGACCTTAAAAATGAATTAGAAGATCTCACCTCGGAGAACCCTGACCCGATTCGTTTTCCGAACATTTATTTCATGGTCCCGCTGCATGTGATCCTGATCACAGCTGATGGCAAAAGAGCAGAGCTTCACTCGTTGATCCCTGACGATTCGATCATGCGCATCCTTTGTGGAGAGCTATCTCCCGAACCTGTTGACCAGTGGACCCAGGATCCAAAATTCAGTTCAGCTGTAGAGGAAGAGAACTACCTCAAGATCATTGAGTCCATAAGGGAGGATATCAGGTCAGGAGACGTCTATGAACTCAATTATTGCATTCAGTTCAACGCTTCTATTGAATCGTCTGATACATCAATGGATCTTCATCGTCGTTTGCTTAAAATATCGCCGGTACCTTTTGCTGCCTTTGCACGTTTTGATCGGTTTGAAGTAATTTCAGCAAGCCCTGAACGGTATCTGAAAAAGAAACAAAACAGGATCATTTCCCAACCTATCAAAGGAACTGCCGGGAGATCTGATGACCCGAACATTGACCTTCAAAATCAAAGAAGCCTTCAAAATTCACTTAAGGATCGTGCTGAGAACGTAATGATCGTTGATCTTGTGCGAAATGACCTTGCAAGAACATGCAAATCAGGAACGATACAGGTAGAAGAGCTGTTTGGGATTTATAAATTTCCACAGGTATTTCAGATGATATCAACGATCAGCGGGGAGTTGCGTGAAAACATGACATTTATAGATGCCATTAGCAATTCATTTCCTATGGGAAGCATGACAGGTGCTCCGAAGATAGCTGCCATGCAACTGATCGAAGACTATGAAGATTTCAGAAGGGGATGGTATTCGGGAAGCTTAGGCTATATTGATCCAGATGGAGACATGGACTTTAACGTGCTGATAAGAAGCCTGTTCGTTAATCGAGAGGAGGGTATTATTTCCTATTCCGTTGGCGGCGCCATAACCATTGACTCTGATCCTAAGGATGAATACCAGGAATGTATGTGGAAAGCCAGTGCAATAAGAAGATTATTCTATCAGGTCAGAGACTCAGGCAATTGATCTTTTCTTACCGTGTGTGATCAGAATATCTTTCAGATCTTCTGCTTTAAATGGCTTGCTCAGAAAACCATCCATGCCCTGACTTAGATATTCTTCCCTGCTGGAATCATTGGCATCAGCAGTTAATGCAATAATGGACGGCCGGTCTTCGCCATAAATCTCAATGATCTCTCTCGTGGTCGTAATACCATCCTTTTCCGGCATCTGAATATCCATAAGAACAATGTCAACACTGTTATTCTTTAATATTTCCAGTACCTGATTGCCATTTTCTGCATGAAGGAAATCGTGATATCCAAACCGTTCAAAAAACTTCTCGACCACCATTTTATTGAATGGGTTATCCTCTGCCAGCAGGATATTCATCGGGTATTTATCTGCTATAGGAGACAATGCTTCACTTTCTTTGACATCTGGCTCAGTTTTAAGAACAAGATCAGCATTGACCGGTGATTCGTCAGCTGTACCCGGCACCTCTACCTGAAGTGTAAAATAGAACGTGGTTCCCTTCCCTTTTTCAGATATCAGACCGATCTCGCCACCCATCAATTCAACTAATTTCTTAGATATACTTAGACCAAGGCCTATGCCTCCGTATTTTCTTGTGGTCGACATATCCTCCTGCTCAAAAGCCTCAAATATTTTCTTTTGTCTTTCCTCAGATATTCCTATGCCTTCGTCCTCCACCGCAAACCTGATCTTTGCAAAATGATCCTCAGAACCTTTGATCATCTTTAATTCTTCCAGCTCTACTTTGATCCGGACTTTCCCATTCTCAGTAAATTTAACCGCGTTGCTGACCAGATTGATAAGCACCTGCCGGATCCTTAATATGTCACCCTTAAATGCATTGACCATGGTATTACCAACTTCCCTGGTTATCTCAACGTTCTTCTCTTTGGCTTGCTTCGCAAAAATGGTCCTTATCTCATCGATGAGTTGTTTAAGATCGATAAGTTTAGACTCTATATTCATCTTCCCGGCCTCAATTTTTGAAAAGTCGAGAATGTCATTCAATATCAGTAACAGGTTCTCACTGCTCTTCTGAATGGTCTCTACATAATTCTTTTGCTCTTTGTTCAACTTGCTGTCAAGCAATAAAGTTGCCATGCCCATGATCCCATTCATCGGTGTCCTTATCTCATGACTTGTGACCGCCAGAAAGTTGCTTTTTGCCATCAGTCCAGCTTCTGCTTCCCTCTTGGCGTTCTCAAGGATGGCATTCATTTTTCGGAGCTGGTGATTCTGCATGTTGATCACCTCATTGCTTTTCACCAGTTCAAGATTTGCAGACTTCTTCATCTGAAGTTGACGTATCAGCAGCCCGATAACCAATAGAAGAAGAAGAATAAAAAGACCGGCTCCATAACTCACATACCTGTCAATTTTCCTTTGACTGCCTTCAAGTTCAAATTTCAAAGCATCCTGTTTTGCAGCAGATTCTTCTTTTGCCTGTGTATGGAATTGTTTGTATTGCTCATAGTAGGAGAACGCATTGGTGGGTTTACGAGATGTTATTGCAGCACCCACTTCTTCATCAAGACTAAGAACAACCTCATATCTTCCCTGTGATCTGAAATTCTCACGTTTTAACTGAAGACATTTAATGTACAGCAGATAATCATCGTAATCCTTTACAATTGGAGTAAGGGCGTCAAGAACTATCATAGAAAGCTCACTGTTTCCTTTATGATGAGAAATCTCAGACCTTACCACTTCTACCCGTCTCTGAAAAAAGGGTGAATTAAGCAACGATTCCGATCGGTTAAGTTCTTCATCCGCTTTGATAAAATCACCGTTATCGCTGATAATCATTCCTCTAAGGAGTGCGGATTGTCCCTGCCCATTCTTATCCTGGATAGCAACCGATTCATCATCAGCTTTCCCAAGATAGGTGAACGCCAATCCCACATCATGACTTTGCCAGTGCGATTCAGCCATTGCTCTGTATATGTCAGCCCTGATCCTGTGGTTGTCTATTGAACCAAGAACACGCTCGGCATCCTGCAAAAACAATCTGGCATGAGCAGGATCTGAAGACGCCAGCATAAGATTGGCCAACGCGACATAAGTAGCAGAAAGGCCTTCATTATTCTTTGCTGTTTGAAATGCTGTCTCAGATTCCAGCAGGTACTTGTCAGAAATACTAAAATCTGCCCTGTACATTTCTATTTTACCTCTTTCTAATGCATAAGCACCCCACACATTGGGCATTGTTCTTATTACCTGGCACTTTTCAATTTGCTTGAACAACTCCACGGAGCGTTTGTTCCTTCCACGGTAATAAGCCGATGCAGCAAGAAATATCCTTTTATTGAGCGCAAATTCAGAACACGAAGGTTCGCTTAAACTTCTTGACAAAAGAGAATCCATAACACGGTAGGCCGCATCATAGTCCTGACAATAATAATAGAACAGGGACAGCTGGTAATCTTTGTCCCCGGATTTAGAACCGGTAATCTCAGTGTATGTTGTTTTAAGCGGTTTGCTGAAAAACGACTGACCATTGCTCAGAAAAGATACACTAAGAAGCCAGACCATGGCAAAAATGCCAGGTACAATGCTTTGAATTCTTTTCGAACAAAGCACACGTAATTTACCTTCAGCGAGCAAATTCATGGTTTACCAAATGTAATACTGATTTTACAGTAGTTCTGCACTCCATATCCACAGGAAATAATCTCCTAATTGGATGAATACATCCTTGATTTGTTACGAATTTAGCAAAAATAGCACGAATTAACAACCATAACCTGTCGTTTGATCAACCGTTAAATCAAATCAGGAAGGAATAAAAGTATGTTTTATGTGGATAACCAAAGCCGTTAAAACAACTTCACGCCAGACGCATTTACTGTTTATTAAACCTCAACAAAAAGCTCCAAAACCTGACAGATAGCGGCTATCCCATACTATTACTGGAACCTAGCCTTATTTATACTCGTTCTAAATTATACTATTTTTTGTCATTTTTCTTGTTTTTGGATTTTTTACTCTATATTTGAGACTGTAAAACAAAGATAAAATACTATTTCATGCGACTTAAACTATGCGGGATGTGAATCCCTACCCACCTATTACGTACTAAACTACTCGCTACTTAAGGATGACAAATTTCTTCATGCGACTGCGAATGCTAAACACAACTCTATTCCTTAAAAATTTTAGTGACTGGTTAGTAGTAGGTAAATCAACGGGGACGATGCGAATCGTCCCTGTTTTATTTTAATCCTAGTAGTTCATAAAAGATCTTCATTCCTTCACTCCCACCCGCTTTAATATGATTTACACGCACCTGTCCGGACAACACTTCTTGCGGATCGATCAGGTAAAAAGGGATATTGTCCCGTATGTAATGAATCAATGCAGCAGCCGGATATACGGCAAGAGAAGTACCGATTACAAGCAGAAGGTCAGCCCTTGACGCTAAAACCAGCGCAGTTTCAAACATTGGCACCATCTCACCGAACCATACAATATGCGGTCTCAACTGGGAACCGTCCTCCGCAAGATCACCGTGTTTCAATTCCCAATGATCCATTGTGTAGATCAGTGAATCGTTTTCTTCACTCCTGCACTTCATAAGCTCACCATGCAGATGCACAACATTTGAGGAACCTGCCCTTTCATGAAGGTCGTCGACATTTTGTGTCACGACCGTTACATCATAGAATCGCTCGAGTCCGCAGATCAACCTGTGTGCCTCGTTTGGTTGTGCATTGATGAGCTGCTTTCTTCTTTGATTATAAAATTCCAACACCAGTGCCGGATCTCTTTTCCAGGCCTCCGGGCTGGCTACATCTTCTACACGATGGCCTTCCCAAAGGCCCCCTGCACCGCGGAAAGTTTGCAAACCGCTTTCTGCACTCACTCCGGCGCCCGAAAGAACAACTAGTTTTTTCATTTCAGATCATCAATAAAACGGTAAATTAAATTACCCTGATCCAGAGTATCAACCATCCCTAATCATTTAATTTGCAAGCTGACAAGGAAAATGCCGGCACGGGACCAAAAATACAGGATCAAACGTCTGATAGAACTCGGGGCACCGGTAGTTGCAGGACAGCTCGGAATTATTGTAATGGGGCTGATTGATAACCTGATGATCGGAAAGGTTGGGCACGTTCAACTCGCTGCTTCTTTCCTTGCCAATCAGATATTTTTCCTTGCAGCTGTTTTTGGAATTGGCCTTTTGACTGCAGTTACCGCTGTAACTTCGGTCGCATTAGGAGAAAGGAAAAACAGTGACATTAAATGGATCGCAAAGGACAGCACAAAAGTGACCATGGTGGTGAGTGTGATAACGATCCTTGCCATTCTGCTGGTCAACAATAATTTCCACATCCTTCAGCAAAAACCGGAAACTGTAGCAGAGGCTCGATCATTCCTTACCATCATATCTTTCTCCGCATTGCCAATGTTTGTTTATTACAGTTATAAGTCAGTTGCTGATTCTCACAACCTTACCATAGCAACGATGTTTGTTACAATTGGCGCTCTTCTGATCAATGTTTTCCTTAACTGGTTGCTGATATTCGGAAACTGGGGATTTCCCAGACTAGAACTTAATGGAGCAGGTTATGCTACCCTGATCAGCAGAATACTAATGGGCCTTGCTATGATCTGGTTTGTTCACCGTTCTGCAAAAATAGACTTTCGAATTATCCAGTTATTCACTCAAAGAGTAAAAGAAGCGCCGCGTTATACAAAAGAGATCATCAGGGTCGGCACACCTTCCGGCTTGCAGTTCCTCTATGAAATATCTGCATTTGCGTTAGCAGGTATTATGGCCGGAACGATCGGAACCAGGGAAATGGCTGCCCACAGCATTGCCATCGGGCTGGCAGCTTTTACGTACATGTTCGCCAGTGGAATGGCCACCGCCAGTACCATAAAAGTTGGAGAGGCGCTTGGCAGAAAAAACAAAGATGACCTCTGGTCATACGGAATTTTAAGTGTAAAAATGACCTCTGTTTTCATGGCTATTTTTGCAGTCATTTTTTACTTTTTCCGGCATCAGCTGGCCGGATATTTTACAACCGATACTGAGGTTATCCACATGGCATCAGACCTCCTGATCTTTGCTGCATTTTTTCAGTTATTTGACGGTGTGCAAGCTGTCAGTCTTGGAAATCTGCGCGGCCTGAAAGACACAAAAGTGCCTTCAAACGTGGCACTTATCGCCTATTGGGTTTTGGGATTGCCTTTGAGCTATATCTTAGGAATCAGAATGTCATATGGCATGTACGGTATATGGTCAGGGCTCACTTTGGGACTGGGGTTCACGGCCATAGTATTATCTTTACGCTTTAAAAAACTTTGTAAAACTGCTTTAGAATGAAACGAATAACTATACTGGTTGCAATTTTTGCATTTGCCTCCATTAAGGCTTTTAGTCAGAACGGAGTGGACATTGTGATCTCTCCCAATATCACTTTCAATAAATTGAACCATGGAAGCGAAATTTACTCGAATGCGGCTTTCGACTCGATCGTAGGCCTGCATAAAACAAGATATTCCCTTGGCTTTGAATTATCTTTTGTCCACAACATCAACAGGGACATGCTTTTTCAGGCAGGTTTGAGATACAACAACACTGGTTTCTCTAAAGTGGTAAAGGATCTGCAGTTCCACGACTCCATTCACCCTGAAATAGGAAGGATTGAAGACCTGTCAACGGCTGCGTCAAAGGATGCAACCCTCAATTACAACATAAGTTATCTGGAGTTGCCGCTCAGACTAAGCTACCGTATCTCCCAGGAATCAAAATTATTTAAATACGGCATTTATTTAAGTGGCGGCGTTATAATGCAATACCGTATTACTGATTTTGTTAACATTAATCTTACCGGTTTTTCAATTGATAACGAAACTCACTTCAAAGGCAAGAAAAGCCATATCAGGTTCAATAATTTCAACGCCGGACCGGTGATTGGAGTTCGCGGAAAATACAGGATTTCAAAAGACCTGTGGGTAATGGCAAAACCGGAGTTCTATTTCCCGATTGGTGATGTATCTGATGACAGGCTTAGGTACAGATTGTTCCAGTTTTCAGGAAATGTTGGAATAAATTATACGATTGATTGATCTCAAGGGCAAAAGTTAGCGCATGAGGTGGACCTGACCAGAAATGGATTTAAAGGATTCCGCTCCTTCTTCGATGATCTCATATTGGATAACGTAGAAATAGGTTCCGATCGGTAAAAGCGTCCCTTCGTATGTACCATCCCAGCCTTCTTCTATTTTATCTGTTTCATAAAGGATCTCTCCCCAACGATCGAAGATCATCATCTTTTTAAATTCAAAATAACCCAGCGGTGCGAAAACATCGTTGAGGTGATCACCATTAGGTGAGAATGCATTTGGAACAAAAACCTCGCAGGCAAATGGAAGAATATTTATCAACTTACCGTCCGTATGCGTTCCGCAGGCGTTACTGACCGTAAGTTCGTAGTATCCTGATTCCGTCACTACACGCGTTCTGTTCGTGTTTCCATCATTCCACAGGTAAGTTGCATTATCTGCAGAAGCTGAAAGTTGCAATGTCAATCCGCCGCAAAGAGTTGTATCGGGACCAAATTCGAAACTTGGAGGAAATATCTGTTTAATATCAACGCTGTCCCTGAATTTACATTTGCCGTCATTCGCTTCGGCCCAAAGAAGTCCGGGTTTGTTAACGGTATTTGTCTGTGTGTTCTTTCCGTCACTCCAAACGTATCCGATGCCGGGTATACCAATATCGAATAACAGCGAAGACCCATTGCAAAATTCAGCATCAGGACCGAGATCAAAGACCGGTATATCATAAACTGTCGTAGAGACGACAGCGGTATCCCTGCAAGAACCAAGGGTAACGATGTAACTGACATCAAATGTTCCGGGCTGCACCGGGTTAAATGTGGAGTCCACACGATTTACGTTCGTTCCTTCAAACACTCCCCCTGAAATGTTAGGGACCAGCAGGGAAACAGGTTCGCCAAGACAATAATCCGGCTTCAAACCCGAGAAAAAGTTATCAACTATTGTAATGACCTCGACCGTATCAGTATATGTGGAATTACAGCCATCTATATCCGTCACAAGAAGGTCTATGGCAAACCGGCCTGTCTTTCCGTAGGTATGTTGAGCAGGATTTGTTGAACCTGTGTTGTTATCCCCAAATGACCATTGAGTTAATACCACATTATCCCCTGTATGTGAAAATGTATAGTTGTCCTGACCAAGGCACAGAATGGAGTCACTTATCGTAACATCCCCAGGTTTCAGAGGCGGNNACAAATACCTTTTCGGCAGAATCGACACAACCTACCAGATCCTTATCCACTTTTCTCGTAGTGTACAGTTTGACTTTATAAACACCTGGATTTTTAAACTTGAACGAAGCTGTTGGAACATCTCTTGTCTGCCCGTCAGAGGTCACATACTTATAGTTGGTCCGGTCACCTCCGCCTCCGTACGCAATTGGCGGAGGATACGATAGGTTCAGGAACTTGAAATTATTGCCTTCAAGGCATTGGATCGAATCATTGCCAGGTAAAGATGGGTCTAGTTTGAAATCTGTGAAGAAAGGGACCACCACAGTATCCTCTAAGACAGAAGAGGTTTTACATCCAATTGCATTGACAGTCAGTGTAACCTTAAATATTCCCCCTGTGGTATAGGAATAAGTAGGATTGGTGTTTTTTGAAGTGCTTTTATCACCAAAATCCCAGGTATAGGTCATGGTGTTGTTCAATGAATTGCTTGAACTATTGGTATACTTGAATACATTCCCGGAAATACATTGAAATCCATCGTCAATAGAAAACTTAGATGTAATGTTCTCGGTAATAGTATCCGCCTTGGCGTAACCTGAAGATGTAAGATAGGTCACACCTGAAGTGTTTGAATTGTACTCAAGTACTACAAAATAATACCTCGTATTCTTTTTCAGGCCAAGGACCTTTGAAACATTTCCGCTTCCTTCATATACCACAAAATTTCCCGTTCCGATCTCCTGGCCTTTACCCATAGTATCGGACCATGCATAGAACGAAAAGTCAATCGGGAATGCGTTGACAGGGCTTCCTTCCTTAGCAATGATAATTCTTCCATTGCCATCTCCCTTTGTCCAGTTCAATGTTGCCTCATTGCAATATACCGAAGAGAAGCCAAGTGAACTCGCGTGAGTACTTGGTGGTGTCTGTGCTTCTACGCGGCTGGAACAAAGTAGTCCAAGAAGAATTGTGATATATGAAAAAACCTTCACTTCTTACAAATTTATTAAATCCCGGGGGTCTATGAGCAGTATGATTTAAATCATGACATAAAAAGTTCAAAAAAAACCTCTATTTTTTACTTAAACAACTGATTAACAATCAAATAGCTTAAATGGTTTTCTTAAATACCACGGTTAGATATATTGAGATAATATACGAATTGCTCATGCCAACTGTGTCAACAGTAATTTAGGTTAATGTTTTTACGCAAAAGGCACATTATTTGGAAAATCTGCCAATGACCCCTAAAGGTAGCACATGGCCGCTCGTTGCCGGAACTACAAGTTCTCCGACTTCAAGATTGTCAGGGTTTTGATAATTTGATCTCAGAAGGTTTTGAATGATCACAGATGAGAAACCCATCGAATAGGTATTCAGGATCATGAAATGTCGTTTATCGTCCAACAGGTTTGACAATGATTGAAGCAGAAGATCTATACTCTCCTCCAGCTTCCATCTTTCACCGCCTGCACCTATGCCATAAGCGGGAGGATCAAGTATTATTCCATTATACCTGCGGCCTCTTTTAACTTCCCGCTCAACAAATTTCACCGCATCTTCAACCACCCATCGGATATCCTTAAGCCCGGAAAGTTCCATGTTCCTTCTTGCCCAGGTGATCACCTGTTTAACAGAATCGACATGTACCACATCTGCGCCAGCCAGACGTGCAGCTAAAGAAGCTCCACCAGTGTAGGCGAATAGGTTAAGCACCTTGCAATCAGGACCTGTTCTTTTCACCTGTTCATGGATATAGGTCCAGTTAGCCGCTTGTTCAGGAAAGATACCAACGTGCTTGAAGCGGGTCAAAGACAGATGGAATCGCAAGTTTTTACCGGCCAGAGGATATTCCATCTCCCAGTCGCTGATCTTTTTATCTTTAAACGACCATTCCCCTTTATGACTTGACGACTGTTCAAAAGTACCGTTCGCTAACCGGCGCCATTCGCTTTCTGCAAGATTCTTACTCCAGACGGCCTGAGGTTCCGGCCGGCGTAAGATGTAAGGACCGAATCGTTCCAGTTTTTCAAATCCGCCGACATCTATCAGTTCGTATTGCTTCCAACCGGAAGGTTTTATTAGTTTCATTGGCTTGTAAGCACTATATCTTTATCCTGAAGAATTGCATTTGAAGTCATCCGCAAGAGAACATTGGCTAACGTAATGATGTCTTTCTCGCAATAGACTTTTATTCTTTCAAGGTCTTTATCCTTGTAGTAAACCTCTCGTACCATACTGCCGTCAATATCATCCTTCGGCGTTGGTATATCGAACACTGCCGCCAGAAGATCCAGTGAAGTGAAACTCTTGAAATCACCGAATTTCCATAGTTGCATAGTATCAATGTGGTTTACCTCCCATGGTTTTTTACCCGCTGTGTCAAGCAAGTATGGCAATTTAAGCCTGTGGATCAGTATCCGTCTGGCCAGGTATGGAAAATCAAACTCTTTCCCATTATGGGCACATAGCAATTTCTGAGGTGAACTGAAGCCGGTGTTCAACAACTCACAAAACTCCATCAACACCTTCTTTTCATCATGTCCGTAAAAAGATTTGATCCTGTACCCCCATCGATCGCCTTTCTGGGTCAGGATCCCAACCGAGATACAAACTATTTTCCCGAATTCTGCATAGATACCTGCCCTCTCATAAAGATCTGATGGGATTTCGTCTTCCTTTGCCAGTGTTTTTGATTTCTTATCCCAAAGACCTTTCCATCGGTCCGGAAGTTCATTGTATTCACTGTATTGAGGTACGGTCTCAATATCAAGGATCAATACATTATGTAAATTAAGGTTTTCTAACATTCAGACTTTTTGCTTTCTCCATTCATTTAAAACTATCTCCAGCTTCCGCCGGCACCACCTCCACCGAAACTGCCTCCTCCAAAGCCGCCGAAGCCGCCTCCTCCGCTACCGAAACCACCACCGGAGGACCATCCACCTCCACCCCATCCCCAGGGGCCTCTTGAAGAATGTCTTTTCCCCGTGTATGTTTGACCGCCTTTTCCAAAAATAAAGATCATCAGAATTATTAATATAATAATGCTAACGATCAGCCACATCGGTGGAGCCACCACATCACCGCTGCCTTCAAACTCTCCGGCAGCGTACTCGATCAGCTTGCTGATGCCCTGGTCAATCCCGTCATAATATCTCCCCTGCTCGAACAACGGAGTTATTACGTTCCGGATCACGCGTTCAGCTCTTCCGTCGGTAATGTTTCCTTCAAGCCCCTGTCCGACCTGAATAAATATCTCATGTTCCTTTACAGCAACATAGATGAGCAGTCCATTATCCTTTTTCTCATTGCCAATCCCCCATTCCTCAGCAATCTCCAGTGAACGATCGAATGCAGCCATTCCATTCAGTGACGACTCCACGACAACCGCAAATTCATTTGAAGTTGAATCATGGTACGTCTCAAGTTTGACGACAAGCTGCGCCTGTTCATTTTGTGAGAACATGCCTGCCTCATCGTATACAAATGCCCTTTCATTGCTTGCTGGCCGCGGTATCTCTTTGCATATCCCGGACAAAGGAATGAACAAGATCAGACAAATCCCAGTGCACTTAGCTATAACTGATCTCATCTGATAGTTCATTTTGATCATCATTTTTTATAGGGTAATAAATTGTAAGGCTATTGCCAATTTCACTCACCGCTTCGCAGATCCCTTTGACAATATCCCCGTTCTGAAAATGGAATGTCATCACATTTATTACATCATTCCAGTAACCTTCTTTTAATTGCTTATGAATTCCCGTGTCTCCTACCACGGCGAACTTCTTATCTTTCAAGGCAACATAGATCAGTACCCCGTTGTGAAGATCTGTTTCATTCATTTTCATGTGAACGAAAAGATTCTCTGCTTTAAGCACTGGTGAACCTTTGCAGAATTCGTCAACATGCACACGAATCTCTCCGGAGGTCAATCTTTCGGCTTCTTCAATAGACAGGACGATCTGTTTCTCCTCTGCTTTTAAAAAATAACCGCCAGCCATTACAACACTTCATCAATGTCAGGAACTTCACTTGCGCCTTCAACAGCATCGAACAAAGGTTTTTCTTCAAAACCAAATTGACGTGCATACAGTAAACCAGGGAAACGCTGAATTTTGGTATTGTATGTCTTAACAGCCTGGTTGTATCTTTGTCTTGCAGTATTTATCCTGTTCTCCGTTCCGGCTAACTCGGTCTGAAGATTTAAAAAATTCTCGTTTGCCTTCAGGTCAGGATATCTCTCAACCACAACATCAATAACCCCTGCCATACTTTTCTGCAGGGCAGACTGTGCCTGCTGATACTGCTGGAGTTTATCAGCATTCAGATTGTCGAGGTTCACATCAAGACTTTTGACTCTGTTCCTTGCTTCAGTTACTTTAATAAAGGTCTCCTGTTCATAAGTGGCATATTTCTTTACCACCTTGCCCAGGTTGGGGATCAGTTCAAAACGCCTTTGATAGGTGCTTTCGACATCTGCCCATGCACGCTCTACCTCATTTCTGGCACTGATGATGTTGTTGTAGATAACAAATGCATAGAATACCAGTGCGCCGATAACAATTAGCCAAATATAATTTCTCTTCATTGCTGCGGATTTAATACAAACAAAATTAACAGATATGAGGGAGACAATTACCCAAATATCAAATTCAATTGATCAATCAGATCGTCTTCGAAATTTTGTATTTATTCCTATCGGCTGCAGATCGTGAGGTCAATTCACCCAAAAAGCCTGAAAGGAATAACTGGGTTCCAATGATCATGGCCACAAGTCCTATGTAGAATATGGGACGCTCTGTCATTCGATAATAATCATCTGACACGAAACGGTCAATGGTAAGATACATTGCAATACCGAAACCAAAGAGAAAACTTAAGAATCCCAACGTACCGAAGAAATGCATGGGGCGTTTACCAAAACGGCCAACAAAAAAGATCGATAAAAGATCGAGGAAACCATTGATGAACCGTTCGAGGCCAAACTTGGTCACACCGTACTTACGGGCACGGTGTTGTACGACCTTCTCGCCAATTCGATCGAAGCCTTCTGTTTTTGCAAGGACAGGGATATAACGGTGCATTTCACCATAAACCTCTATGTTCTTGATCACGTCAATATCATAAGCTTTGAGCCCACAATTAAAATCGTGCAATTTAATACCCGACATTTTTCTGGTTGCCCAATTAAAAATTTTGGTTGGAATTGTTTTTGTTAATGGATCATATCTTTTTTTCTTCCATCCTGATACAAGATGGTAGCCTTCTTCTCTGATCATCCGGTAAAGACCGGGAATTTCATCAGGAGAATCCTGAAGATCAGCATCCATGGTGATCACAACATGGCCACTTGCCAGTTTGAATCCTTCATTGAGCCCTGCACTTTTGCCATAATTGCGGCGAAATTTAAGGCCCCTGATATTATTATTAGCTGACTGCAGTTCTTCGATGACTTTCCATGACTCATCAGTACTGCCATCATCCACGAAGATCAATTCATAGCTGTAGCCGTTCTCTTTAACAACTTTATCGATCCAGCCTGCCAGTTCCGGCAGTGATTCTTCTTCATTATACAACGGTATGACTATGGATAGGTCCAGCATTTATTCGAATTTATTTGACGGTCTGCAATTTAATTTATTAGACGTGAATATTCTGAACTCCGTTGCAAACGAATTTGACTGCTCCTTTCAAACTTTTGCCCCAAAGTGGATGGTTTACGGCTCTTGACCTGTTGGTTTCTTTATTCAGCACCCACTCTTCTTTTTCAGAGAACAGGGCCAGGTTGGCTTTATTCCCTTTCTGTATAGAGGGCGGAGTTAGTCCAAGAAGTTTTCTTGGATTGATCACAGTAGCAGTAAGCCATTCGTTCCAGGTTATCTCTTCTTTAAGGTATGTTTCGTATACCTGTAAAAGCGTTTGCACCCCTATTGCACCGAATCCGGCAAAGTCAAATTCCTTCTTCTTTTCTTCGATGTTCTGAGGGCAGTGATCGGAAACGATCGCATCTATCGTGCGATCCTTCAATCCCTTAACAAGTGCTTTGCGGTCTTTTTCGCTTCTTAAAGGAGGCATCACCTTGAAATTACTGTCAAAATCAAGGGTTTCTTTGTCGGTAAATGCGAGGTGATATATGCTCACGTCACATGAGATATTCAAACCTTCTTTTTTTGCCTGCTTAATTATATTAACACTTTCAGCAGATGAAATGTGGCTGAAGTGTAGGTGCCCTCCTGAGTATCGCAGCACATCTATCTGACGTCTTATCTCTGTATATTCAGCGATCGCCGGGCGCACCTTTAGCCCTGTATGAAGTGTTACTTCGCTCTCGTTAACCGAACCGTTCTGAACCAGACTTGTCTCTTCTGCATGGCTGAAGACCGGTAAACCAAAATCTTTGGTATACATCAGCACTCGTTTAAGTACCCCCGGGTTTTTATATGCATTATCACCGTTGCTGTATCCAACCACACCTGCCAGCTTAAGATCATATAGTTCGGTAAGTTCCTCCCCTTTTAGATCAAATGTGGCGGCTCCAAGCACATGAACGTCGGTCAGGGTCCTGGAAGTACGGGTCTGGATGTATTCAACGATAGATTTTGACTGAACAACAGGATCAGTATCAGGGATGGCAGCAATTCCTGTCACTCCTCCGGCCATGGCCGCATCAGTTAATGACAAAAGGTCTTCCTTGTGCTCATAGCCGGGATCAGCTGCCCGTACCCGCATATCGAACATCCCCGGAATAATAACCATTCCTTTGGCGTCAATAACACTGTAATCGGTTTTGACCGGAATGCTTTTTTTAATGTCTTTAATGTGCCCTTCGGTTATTAGAATATCAAAGGTTTCGCCATTCTTTCCTGAAGATGGGTCATAAACAGTGGCACTTTTGATAAGTGTATGTTGTCCTGACAACGTTTATGTTTATTTGGGAGACTTAACCCTTAATGGCCAAAATCTTAACAAAAGTATCTCAATCAGTATAAAAAACAATGATAAAAGAAGACACTCTGCCCAAAATCTTCTTCCCATATCCTCATTTTTTAACTGCAGACCTACATTATTACTGATCGCATCGAGTATTCTGACATTTTTTTGCGAAAATATTTCCTTGAGATCTTCATCATCTGGCAATAACGTCTCGGATTCTGATCGGCTGTAGTTGAAAGCTATGTATTGAATTGACCTGTCTCCGGAAAGTAACTGATAACTGCCTGCTTCACGAATGAGGCCATTTTCAGCGATCAAAGATTCACTTCGGCCAGGTATTCTCTCAGGAACGATACTGTAATCATTATTAACGAGACGAAGGCCCGATTCAGAGACCCGTATTTCATCTTCCACCCTTATTGGGTCCATATCACCAATATCATGCCACAAAGGGAACCTGATGCTGTTCTGAATACTCATTTTTAGCATGACGGGAACCAGTATCGCATGATCAGCCAGGTTGCCAAATGATCGATCTAAAGGCACCGCAAACTGGTAGAACCTGCCCTTTCCATTAATTGTGGATGCTAAAAATGGTCTGGTGTTCCTTAGTTGGATGAGATTTGTCGAACCAGGTCCTGATGTCATTGCAAAATAGCGCTTCACTACAGGTAGATTCAAGTTGGCACTTTCCTTCTCGAATACATTATCAAAAAGGTCGTCCTCAAAATCTATTGAAGCGACCTGCATTTCTTCGGTCCTTAACTCGTCATAGATCGATCCATTAAGTGATTTTGCGAGTTTGTTCTGATCTTCCTGTCCGCTTTCTGTTGGAAAGAGGACCAGGCTTCCCCCATTTTTTATGTAGGTCTCAAGGACCTTCGTCAAACCGCTCGAAAGAGATGGCAAATGGTCAAGGATGACAAGATCATAAGAGGAAATACCAGAATAATCAATTGAAGTGAACTGAACAGGGACGAAATTATAATAAGCATCGTTCTTAAAAATTCTGTTAATGTCAGCGCTGACCTCCTCTGAATAAAGGTCAAGGATCTTTACATTTTCTTTCACCGGGAATGAAAAGTACAGCGCATCATCAAAAACGATCGGGTCATCATTAATATCGAGCCGGGCTTCTTTCCATCCGCTTTCTTTGATCACAAAATCAAATCCTGTTGTTACTGATACGTTTGCCGGCAGATCAAGCGTGGTCGTTGCTTTTAATTCACTATCTATCCGCAGGGAAACATTAACGCCCTCTCTGTCTTCGATCCCATGGTTTGTCACCTTTGCAATAATTCTTGCGGGCTCATTGAGTTTTACCATCGGATCTTCGAAAAAGATGCTGTCAATGCTGATGTTTCTTAAAACTTCAGCACGGATCGGCAGCAGATAGTACCCTGTTGTCGTATCTACGAGATCCTGCTTGATTTCTTTCCTTACAAATTGAAAATCAGACAGCATAAAAACACTCGTATTAAAAGTTTCGTCGGATGCTGCGCTGATCGTATTCAGCCTTTTTATTACCTCTTCAATGTCACGACTGTCAGGACCTGACTCGATCTCCGATATTTGCAACAATGCCTGCTCTCTGTTTATCAGTCGTGTTGAACTGGTAAAATCATTTGTCACAATGCAAAACCTATCTGTCTCTTTGTAATTCTTAACGATCTCATCAGCTCTTATTTTAGCTACTTCAAGTGAAGGTCCACGTTCTGATTCGGCTTCCATACTGAAACTATTATCAACATATAGAAGGACAACATTTCTTTGGGATCCTTTTTGGTTTCCATCCTCAGGAATAAACGGCTGTGCAAAGGCAAGAACAAGGAATAGCAAGGCCAAAATTCGTGCAATAAGAACAAGATACTGGCGTAATGTTCGAGTCGACCTTGTTTGTTTCTGAAGCTCTTTCAGGAACCGCACATTTGTGAACGGCAGTTTCTTATATCTTCTGAGATTAAACAAATGGATCAGAACCGGTATGGTCAGAATAAAAAGAGCCCAAAGAAATCCGGGATACAGGAAAGTCATATTATATAAAACGAATTAATTTCTGGATAATTTTCATTTACCTGATATAAACGATCTCCCCGTTAATGATCGTACTTAGCACATGTATTCTGGTCCCTTGATTTAACTTCATCAGGTCCTGCTTAAAGATCGTAAGATCTGCCTGCTTACCCGGCGCAATGCTCCCAAGACGACCATCCATAAAACAGCTGTATGCAGCACCTAATGTCATGGCCCGCAATGCATCCTGCGGACTGAACTTTTCCTCCGGATGAAGCGTTGACCCATCTGGTCTTTGCCTGAAAACTGCAGCCAGGTAGGTTGCAACAGGCGAAATATCCTCAACAGGAAAATCAGTGCCAAAAGCAATGTGACCTGCAGCATTATGAAGGCTTTTATAGGCATATGCTCCTTTAAGTCTGCTTTCCGTACACAATCTTTCTCTGGCCATCGACATATCTGAGATCAGGTGTGTAGGTTGCACCGAAGGGATAATTCCAAATTCTCCAAATGTTCCCCAATCATCCGGATGGACGACCTGGGCATGTTCTATCCGCCAGCGCTGGTCATTCCCGGGCCGGTTGTATTTCTTGTATACATCCAGGATCATCCTGTTTGCCGAATCACCGATGCAATGCGTATTCGCCTGCATTTCCATATTAAAGATCCTTCGGCAGAGCGAATCGTAATAATGGTAATCATTTTGAATTAATCCATTGTTACCCGCATCATCGCAATATGGTTCCAGTAATAGTGCCCCATGTGAACCCAGGGCACCGTCAGCATAAAGTTTAAAACTCCTTACAACTAGCCTGTCACTGTTTATTGGGCCATTTTCCTCAAAAAAATCAAATTCTTCTGTGCCAGGATTCGACATGGCATAAACGCGGATCTTAAGATCTCCTGTTTTGTGCAAAGAATCAATGATCCTTATGATCTCAAGATCAAGGCCTGCATCTGCAACCGTGGTCAGACCAGCCTCCAGGCAATCTTCCTGAGCCTTTAATATTGCTCTGACTTTCTCGTCCCTGGTTCTCTTCGGTCTCAGATCAAGGACCCGATCCACTGCCTTGTCAACAAGTATCCCTGTGAGCCGGTCATTAAAAATCTCAATACTTCCACCGTCAACCCGTGTTAGAAGGTCAATTCCAGCCATCTCCAACGCTACCTGATTCACAAGTGCTGCATGACCGTCAACTCTTCTAAGAACAACAGGCCTGTCCGGAAAGAGAATGCTTAACTTCAGATTATTCACTCGGGTTTTTTCCACCCACTCCTCCTCATTCCAGCCTCTTCCAACGAGCCACCCATCGGGGTTTTCCTGGGCATACGCCACTACCCTGTTCAACAGGTCATCAAAGGAACCTGCATCTCTGAGATCAAGTTCACTTTTATTTGTACCGTATCCGTAAAAATGGCAATGGGCATCAAATAGGCCTGGGTACACACTTGCCCCTTCAAGGTCGACGACATTATTGGATCTGTACGCTGACTTTATTTCATCCCAACTGCCTATAGCAAGAAACTTACCATCATCAATTACAACAGCTTCAGCTTTAGAAAAGGCACTATCAACAGTATAGATCTTAGCATTCATGATGATCAGGTCTGCAGTGATCTTGTTCTTGTCACTCTTGCAAGTGGTAAAGAGGACTGAAATCATCAGTAAAAGCAGAAATGAAATTAGATTTCTCATACAGGAGCAAATGTAATCACTTTGTCTCAAGTACATGCAGCAGGCCCGTCATCAAAAAGTAGCATGAACGCATGTACACTAAATCAGGTATAATCGTAAATTTGCAAACTTTAGAATGAAGACCATCAGTCCGGAATTAAGAGATAAATATGAAGCAGTCATTGGCCTCGAGATCCATAGCCAGCTGCTGACAAAAAGTAAGGCCTTCAGTTCTGACCTGGCCGAATACGGGGCCATGCCAAACACCAATGTAAATGAAGTGTCGCTTGGCCATCCGGGGACATTGCCAAAACACAACAAAGAAGCTGTGATCATGGCGATAAAGGTTGGCCTGGCATGCAAGTGCAAGATCAGGGAGTACAACCAGTATGCACGTAAGAATTACTTCTACGCTGACCTTCCGAAAGGATATCAGATTACGCAGGACAATACCCCACTTTGCAACGGAGGACATGTAACCATTCATATTGGTGATGAAGAGAAGAACATCGAGCTTACCCGGATACATATGGAAGAAGACTCCGGAAAAAGTTTACACGATCTTGACCTCAATAACTCGCTGATCGATTATAACAGGGCCGGGACACCACTGATCGAGATCGTTACCGAACCTGTGATCCGTTCAAGTGAAGAAGCCTATCAGTTTGTTACTGAAATTAGAAAACTAGTGCGATTCCTTGATATATGCGACGGGAACATGGAAGAAGGATCTCTGCGTTGCGATGCGAACATCTCTGTGCGGCCCAAAGGCAGAGAGGAATTTGGCACAAAGGTAGAAGTCAAGAACATGAACTCTATCAGCAATGTCAAAAAGGCCATTGAATATGAAATAGACAGGCAGATAATTGCAATTGAGAACGGTGAGAAAATAGCACAGGAAACCAGATCTTTCGATGCGTTGAAAGGCAATACATTCAGCATGAGGGCAAAGGAACTGGTCAATGATTACCGGTATTTCCCTGAACCCGACCTGCCACCCCTGATCGTATCTCAAAAAATGCTGGACGACATAAAAGCTGAAATGCCCGCATTGCCTGAAGAGCTTTTGAAGCGGTTTGAAGGTGAATTTAAACTCAGCCGGTACGATGCCACAAACCTAACGGAGACCAAGGAACTTGCGAAATACTATCTGG
>DJML01000128.1 GCA_002436505.1 Bacteroidetes bacterium UBA6491
AGGTGACACTAAAAGATGTATCAATTGAAATGCCTGTGTCCGGTCCAATGACTATAGGAGGTCCATGAACCCAATTGGAGGTATCCCCGGATAAACTAAAGTTGTTCAACTTACCATGGTAGCCATTGCCGGACAGATCCGGCAGAACAATACTGCCTGAATTAGTACTATCGGCCGTCCCCTGGTTAAACCGGTAATAGGCCACCAAACCCCTTTGGTTAGGGCAGATCTCTTGATCCTTGAAACTATCGATCTGGGCCTGGGTTCGGGCATAGTTCCAGATTCGTACTTCATCAATATTCCCGGACATTTTTTTCGACCCAGCAAGGCCAAACCCAATTCTCAGATTGTAGTCTTTTGCCGTATTAATTTTTAATGACGTATTGGTTGCAGTATCTAACTGACCATCAACATAGATGTGAAAATTGTATTTTTCGTCAGGGTCATAAGTGACAGCTACATGATGCCACTGTGAGTCGCAGACGAATATTGAACCAAATATATTTGCGGAACCAGAATTTAGACCAAACTCTATTTCGACAACACCCTTCTTAGCAATATCAAAGCTGAATTTAGGACCGCTTTGGGTCCAATCCCCCCATTGAACGATAGCATGAGCATTTGATGTATTATTAGCTTTGATCATAGCTTCAACGGTTCTGGGGTTATTTCCACTTATCCCTTTAAAATTTGTTATAACCGCATCATCATAACCATCAAAATGCAGGGAATTTTGAACCTGGGCAAAACTGCTAAACCCAAATACGATCGGAAGGAAAGCAATAAAGAGGTTAGTGTATTTCATGAAATCAAGATAATTATAACAAATATTAGGGATCAGAACAAATGATAAATACCCTGCAATAGGTATTCTGACGTGGTATCGTCTGTTTCATGATTTGCGGAAGGCGATCAAACTAAACGATGATTTGACCTGTCTACGAAACCGAAGAAATAAGCGAATGCTTGATTGCAAAGGAGATCAGCGCTGCCGTATTGTGTGTATTCAGTTTGGAATTAATGTTCTTCCGGTGCGTCTGAACAGTATATGGACTAATAAACAACTCTTCTGCAATTTCGGTCGTCGATTTACCGAGACTGACCAGCTTGATGATCTCCAGTTCGCGGGCGGAGATGTCAACGCTTTTTCCGTCGATTATAAAAGTCGTTATAAACCTGGATTTCCTGGCTTGCTCGATCGATTCCTCAAAGTATTTCTTATTTTGAACAATTTCTCTGAGGGCCTCTAACATAACTTCCGCTCTTGTGGTTTTGAAAAGGTAACCATCAACGCCGAGTTCCAGCACCTTTTTGATCAGCAGGGGTGAAATGATCATGCTTATCACCAGAATCTTAAGATATGGCGCTTTGTGGTGTAAGTATTCGATGGTCTGTATACCATTCATTTCCGGCATATTGATGTCGAGGATGATAATATCGCACGTTTGTGTTTCAAAAAAGGTCTGGACTTCCTTGCCGTTCTCGGCGACACCTACAATTTCAAAATCAGGTGTATTTCGTATCAGTGACTTGTAACCGTCAATGACCAGGTCGTGATCATCCGCAACCAAAATCGTATATTTTTCGCCAGAATTATGCATCCAATTCCAGTATCACGGTAGTACCCTTACCCACCCTAGAATCAATTTCAACCACACCACCCAATCGTTCAGCTCTTGACCTGATATTCTTCAATCCCATGCCGGATTTAACTTTTGCTATATCGAAACCTAAACCGTCATCTTCAACCATTAAGATGACATGACCATTGTCCTTATTCAAATGTATATTAATATGGCTTCCTTTAGAATACTTAAGGGCATTGCTCACCAATTCGAGGATTATTTTGTATAGTTCAAGCTCTACTTTCCTTTCCAATAAGTCGATACCATTTGTAAGGATGTTAAGTTCCATCTGATGTGAGGATTGAACAAGATATCTAAGCTCTTCCAGGGATTCACCCAATCTGAATTCACTGGTTGCTGACCGTACGTTTTCCTGAATGACCTGTCTGATTTCTTCAGAGAGCGACTGAATCATATCATCCAGTGCCTTGAGATCTTCGTCCTTTTCAGTACCAGAATCAAGCTTATTGGCATATACAGATGACCAGGTATAGCTTAATGCGTTGAATTTCCCGCCTAATTTATCGTGAAGATCCTCTGAAATTCGCTTTCTTTCCATGTCCTGGCCTTCCATGATCGCATCCAGTTTACGGAGTTGTTCATATTGCAGAACTCTGTCGATCTTCTCGTCAGTCAGGTTTTTTTCGGCTATAGCCTTTTTCCATCGACCGTAAAGACCCCAGACGAGAAGTAAAAGAAGTACTGAAGATATAATAACCAGGTTTCTGAAGCTGTTCTTTCTTCTTATTTCAGCTTCATGCTCCAATTGGATTTGTTGGTTTTTGGCCACCTGGTTAATACTGTCTGCCAGCAGTTTTTTAGCAAACTCCATTTGCTGGAGGCTTGATTCTGCTTTTTGGGTACTAAGGGCATCCTCAATTTCACGTAACTTTTCAATGTATTCAAGGGCCATACTTGTTTTACCCATTTTTTTGTACGTACCATACAGGCATTGACAGCTTAGTTTCTGCTCCCATAATATACCGACAGCACTTGCTCTCTTAAACGCCCTGCTGCAGTAATCCAGTGCAGCGGTAAAGTTTCCCTGAACAAAATAAAGTTCCCCGATGTTATGCAAGTTGTTAATTACCCCCTGTTCATCGCCGATCTCCTCGAATAATTCTGAACTTCGTAGATAATAATCCAGAGCCTGGTCATAGGTCTCAGGAACCCGAACGACATTACCGATATTGCCAAGGGCCCTGGCAATGTCCATCTTGTTCCCGGTTTCTTCAGCCATCTTTAAACTTTTTAAAAAATAATCCGATGCCTTTTCAGGGTCCGAACCCGCGAATAGGTTTCCTATATTCAGAAAGGTTGCTGCCATACCGTGCTTTTCCCCAACTTCTTCCTTAAGTTCTATGCTTCTGGAGAAATAGTCCAGCGCTTTTTCCTTATCACCGAGGTTTTGGTAAAGGATCCCTATGCCGTTCAGGCAGCTTGATATACCCGACGTATCGTCTAATTCTTCATTGTATCTTAAACTTTCTAAGAAATAGTCCAGCGCACGGACATCATTGCCCATTATGCTTGTTGCTATACCCATATGATGATTGGCTATAGCTGCTCCTTTCAGATGTCCTTTTTCTTTGGAAAAGGTCAGCAATTGATTGGCCAGTTTGACGGCACTGTCGGGCTGAGAGAATAGAAAACCATTCCAGACGTAGGAATTAAAACTCTGTACCCTGGCCCCATCGGATTTGGTATCATCGTTCCAGATAGCCAATAAAGAATCCAGGTTGGTTTGTCCGAAAGCACTACCAGCCAGGCACAGAAAGAGAACGAATATGGAATTTCTCAATTTCAATGAAAAGTGTGATAAAGTTACGTAAACTAAGGAATTTGCGAGAATTTCGCCAACGATATCCGATAAACTATTAAGACCTGTTTATTCAAAAAATGCGGGAGCATAAACTCCCGCATTCTGTTTGCTCATTAATATCGGATGACCCTGATGTTTTGTCTTGGTCCATCGATGTGATTCACACTTAGGATATAGATTCCGACAGATAAGGATCGGACATCCAGTGTTATTTGATCAGAAACCGGAGCTTTCACATGTAGGATTACTGTTCCGCTAAGATCAAAAAGTGTAACGGATTCAACTTCCTCTGTGTTTACGAGTTTAACATGCAACAAATGATCCGTTGGATTTGGGTAAACGGTTAAGGTCGTTTCAGGTTCGGTTTCAGTTTCTTCGACCTCCCTTTTGTTGGCACTGCCACACTCACCGAGGTAATCTCCGTGAGCAAGGTGTGAGGCCACTTCGGATTCATTAACACATTCTGTACTGCCACTATGGCAAATCTGCACCTTCTTGCCCTTACATTTCACGTTGGTCACATTCACAGTTACGTTATCCGTTGCCGTACAACCATCAGAATCTGTAACGGTAAGGGTGTAAACGGTGGTTGAGGACGGGCATACGGTAACGTCCTGATTGTTTCCTGCACCCTCCCATGCATAGGTGTAAGGAGTTGCTCCTCCTGAGGCTGAACCGGAAAGGTCTGCACATTCCGTCGCCGTATATCCAAAATACGTATTGGCGTCAGCGCCTGCTTCTGCTGCCAGGGTAGACTGGTCACAAGCGTCTAAGCGATGGAAAAGGTATGCAGCTCCATAAGCGATCCATCCACCGGGGTTTCCATCCTCATCTTTGTTTTCAGCACCGACAATAGCATAATCCCCGTAGATGGATACACTATAACCAAATTGGTCAAGTTCTGCCCTGTCAGAGGCAACAATTTTATCTACTTCCTGCCAGGTTCCGCTCGCACCTTGTTCATATATATAAGCCGCACCGGCGCTATTCATATAATTATTCCCATTGACATCATAGTGTTCTACTCTATTACCAACGATGACATGATCACTTGCGATCGAAACCTCGTGTCCAAACCTGGTACCAGGCCTGGCATCTGAAGCGACGATCTGCTGTGCTTGCTTCCATTCTCCTTTACCGTTGCGTTCAAAAATGTACGCGGATCCTGCATTTCCGGTTGTGCCGTGATCATCGGATACAGCGCCTATTACTGCCAGATTCCCATCCATGGAGACACTATTGCCAAAGCGATCTGTAGCTTGTCTGTCAGAAGACACGATCTTCCCTGCTTCCTGCCAGCTGCCACTACTATTTCGTTCAAAAATGTAAGCAGATCCGGAATTGTTTTTTGTTCTTCTGCCACGTGCGTCTTCATCTTCCTGGTCAGCTCCTACGATAGCGTAATTGCCGGAGATTGACACACTAACCCCAAATCGATCACTACTGCCTCGATCAGAAGCGACAATCTTCTGTACTTGCTGCCAGTTTCCGCTGCCATCCCGTTCAAATAAATAAGCTGCACCCGCATTGGTTAAGGTATTGCTTCCTGAGGCATCTTCATCTTCGTCATAAGCTCCAACGATGGCATAATTACCCGAAATGGCTACTCGATAACCAAAGCGATCAAAAGAATCGCGGTCAGAAGCCACTAATTTCTTTACTTCCTGCCAGTTTCCATTAGCGTCCAGCTCAAAAATATAGGCGGATCCAGCTTCTTCAAGTGAATCAGAACCCGATGCGTCATGATCTTCCAGAGGCGTCCCGACAATAGCATAATTACCTGAAATTGCAACATCCCATCCAAAGTTGTCATATAAACCGCGATCCGATGGAACGATCTTTTGCATTTCCTGCCATTCCCCGTTGCCGTCAAGCTCAATAATATAAGCAGCACCGGCATTTCCTACCGCAATGTTTCCCGAAGCATCCCAATCCTCCTGCCTGGCTCCGATGATGGCGTAATTACCATCCATATACACGCTCCAACCAAACAGATCACCAGGAGTTGCAGGATCGGAAAGTATGACCTTCTCCAACTGCTCCCAGTCCTGGGCTTGCGTTTGATTAACTGACACGACCAGACCAACAAGCATCAATACAATGACCAGTCCGTTGAAATGACCTGAAAATTTCTTTTTTGCTGAGTTAAAAACATTTGTTTTCATGATGAATTCTTTTTAGTGACATTAAAGTTTTGGATGGACACTTGTCAACTGATCTGCTAAGTGAGAAAACCGGACCGTCCATCGTGATTTGTTCATAATCATTGAAATTACAAAAGCAAAGTTGACGGTTATGTACAAGGGCTAAATACCCTGAATTAGGTATTCTGTAAGAGTGACACTTGATCCGTCTGAAGAATGGCAACTTTANNGTTGTTTGCCTGGGTTGGAGTAACATACTCCAACAAGCAGGAGATGTATTTTGTGGAGAGGAAATGATGCGATCATAGAATGATAGAATGATTGAATGATGCCTGCCAGACGAATCCGCAGGCGCAGGTTTGGGCAAATCCTAATACATTTTGTAGATTAGTCGAATTATGAATCAAGCGTCTTCTTTTCAACGATCAGCGAGCCGGATCTTGGTTCTGGCAGGTATCCTGTCAGTCCCCATCGGGCTTTTTACGTTGGCCTACCCGCCTTCAGTTGACAGCAATATTTGGGGATATCCATTTCCGCAGGACACACATATAGTCGTATCTATTTTGCTGGTCATTGCTCACTTACTAAAGGCCTATGGCTTCATTGGGCTCACACGCCTGGATGGGGGCAGCCGGATCACCCGATGGTCATTCACGGTTGCCGTAATCGGTTTCGTTATCCTGGCGGTATGCGAAGGGATCTCTGCTAAATTGGTCGGTGTTCCGATGGATTCACCAGAGGCTGTCAATTTAAACAACGGCTACGGTCTCGGCTCCATGCTACAGGCCATTCCCTCTATGATCGGAGGGGTTGTAATTGTAAGGAAACGTCTGTTTGACGGTTTCGGTCGGTGGTCGGTGTTTCTTTCCGGGGCCTTTATGGTCTTCGTCGTAACACCCGCCCTGATCATGGGAAGAGCCTGGCCATCATATCTGGCTTTAACAATTTGGAGTCTTTTCTATATTTGGATCGGAGTTGTTTTTGTACGAGCAGTAAAGCGTGGTAACGAGGAAAGACTGAGCGGGTAAACATCAATGCTACCCAAGCTGATTGAAGTATGCTACTTCAATCATAACTAATTTAACTGCATTAAAATCGCAATCTGGTGCGTCAGTTGTTTAACTGCATTGGAGTAACATACTCCAACAAGCAGGGCATAAAAAATCCCGCTTTCGCGGGACCTTTTTTGTGCTCTCATCAGGACTCGAACCTGAAACCTACTGCTTAGAAGGCAGTNNACGGTTTAGCAAACCGTTGGTTTCAGCCACTCACCCACCTCACCTAAAGTGGTATTTCCTTCCGGCAATCTGAAAACATCTACTGTCCCGTAAATGTCATTTCCTCATTTTGCCAAACGGAGGCGCAAAGATATGTGTTAATTCAAAATATGAATGAAAAAAAAACAATTTTGTGTTTTGTGTAAATGATGTCACTTTTTCGTGTGAATTTTTAAGTTAATTTTATAACCTTGTTCCTGTAATCAAATGGCTGCTCCTAAAAATAAAAATTATCTTTTCCGTAACATTAAAGTCTACGGCTCTACTGAATGGCTTGCGGATAATAAGAAGAAGTATCGTACGGTTTATGATACCTCGGACAGCAGCTACGTCTACTGTGAATTTTCGTTCTTTAACCTTCAGTTCAAGAAAAAAGACTGGCACCTCAACCTTCACCTTAAATGTGTTGATGAGAATAAACAAGAGATATGTGACCTGAATTGCGACAGGGAAATATCAACCAACAACCAGACTATTTTTATACGGGAAGGTTGGGGAACAAGAACCCCGGGCGGATACTGGAAACCCGGAGCCTATAAATGGGAAGCATGGCTGGATGATGAACTCGTTGCTGAAAAAAGCTTCTATATACAGGATTTCGGCCCCGTATCCTCTAACGGCAAACCCTATTTTAACATTAAATCTATTCGATACTACGAAGGCCCTGATGCCAACGTCCTTCCTGAGAACAGAAAATATTATTTCACCTTCCATCATGGATATACCCGCTATGTTTGGGTGGAATTCAATGCGGAAAACCTGATCAAAAAGGTCAATTACTGGACCTGTGAGTTAACTTTTAACTTTAGAACCGATGCAAACCTCCTGAAAGGTTCCGTTACGAAACTTTTCTTCGTTTACCCGCAGGAAAATGAATTCTCCATTACCGTAGGCTGGGGATCGGATGCTGTAGGCACCTGGGGCAAAGGCAATTATTATCTGGATATCCTTTTCATGGATAAACTCATCGCTTCAAAACCGTTTGCAATAGGGGAAGATTATGCAGACGAAATAGAAGGCATTGAAACAGTGGAAGACCTGAGGGACCTTTCTACGGAAGTGATCGCCCCCGAAGAGAAAGAACCAGAGGATACGAAACTTAAGAAAAAAAGTGCTGTTCAGACAAAAGACGATCAAAGCGCTGACCTGGAAACGGCAATGCATGAACTTGACGATCTGATCGGTCTTAATGACGTCAAGAACAGGATCCGTGAATATGCCCATTATCTTTCGTTCATTACACTCAGAAAGGAAAAAGGAATAGAGGAAACTGAACCAATAAGCCTTCATGCTATCTTTAAAGGGAATCCGGGTACCGGTAAGACCACTATCGCAAGAAAACTTGGAAAGATCTATAAAAGACTTGGCCTCCTTTCTAAAGGACATGTCCATGAAGTGGATCGTAGTGACCTTGTTGCTGAGTTCATAGGTCAGACAGCGCCTAAAACAAAAGCTGCGCTTAAAAAAGCGCACGGCGGAATACTGTTCATTGATGAAGCCTATTCGCTTGCCAGAAAGGATGACGATGCCAAGGATTTCGGAAAGGAAGCCATTGAAATAATCCTGAAGGAAATGACCGATGTGCCGGATATGGCGATTATCGCTGCCGGGTACCCAAATGAAATGGATACCTTCATTGAATCGAACCCTGGATTGAAATCGCGCTTCAGCATGACTTTTGACTTCCCTGATTATCTGCCGCAGGAACTCGTGGAGATCGCGCAGTACTCTGCGCAAAGAAGAGGGATCAAGTTCAATAAGAACGCAAGTGAACTGCTGAACAAGAAACTGACGGATGCCTATCGCGGCCGTGATAAATTTTTCGGAAATGCGCGTCTGGTAAATACCCTCGTTGATGAGTGTAAACTAAACCTGGGATTGAGAGTAATGGAAGCAACTCACCCTGAAAGTCTGACCATGGATGAGCTTTCTACCATCACAGCAGAAGATGTCGCGAAACTTTCCATTAAAAAGGCGGATCAGGTACCTGACATCCCTATTGATGAAGAACTTCTTAAGGAATCAGTCGACAAACTGAACCTGATGATAGGCCTTGAACAGGTGAAGAACGAGATCAATGATCTGATCAAACTGGTCAGATTCTATAAAGAAACTGGAAAGGACGTTCGTAAATCGTTCTCACTCCACTCTGTGTTTACCGGAAATCCGGGCACAGGTAAAACTACGGTTGCAAGGATACTTGCACTTATCTATAAAGCTCTGGGCATCATTGAACGCGGACATTTGATCGAATGTGACCGCCAGTCCCTCGTTGGTGGATACGTGGGTCAGACGGCCATCAAAACCTCTGAGGTCATCGATAAGGCTATGGGCGGCGTTCTTTTCATTGACGAAGCTTATTCCCTTACTGAAGGCGGTGCCTCTGATTATGGAAAAGAAGCTATAGAGATCATCCTGAAACGTATGGAAGACTTCAGAGGGCATTTCATTGTGATCGCCGCAGGGTATACGGAGAACATGAGACGATTCCTGGAATCCAATCCGGGACTTAAGTCGCGGTTCGACAGAACCTTCCTTTTCGAAGATTTTAGTCCGGAGGAATTGCATAGAATAGCTATTAACCAGCTTAAGGAGAATAAGCTGAAACCTAACCCTCATGCGGACGCTCTGTTAAGGGAGATGATGGTTCAGATGCTTGNNAGGTGATAGAAGAAGCGGTAAGGAACCAGCATTTGCGTATGTCAGGAATACCTAACCAAAAGCGAACAAAAAGTCAGATAACGACCATTACCGTGGAAGACCTTAAGAACATTCCTCTGGCTCAGGTCATTGACAGCAAAGCGATCGGTGGCATAGGTTTTAAGATGAACGGTAACTAATCCATCAGTATTTCACTCCGTTAATAAATACTGAATCGAGATGTGTCTCACCAAAGGAGTATGGGAAATAAGCCAGTGAATCAGCAGGTTTTGTGAGAATGAAATTGGATCTTTTCCCTACCTCAATGCTCCCTGTCTCCCCTTCGATCTGAAGTGCCGCAGCACCGTTAATTGTTAGCGCATTCAAAGCTTCTTCAGGTAGCATTTTCATTTTTATACATGCCAGCGACCATAAAAACCACATATTCCCTGATGGGGTGCTTCCTGGATTGTAATCTGAGGCCAGGACAAGTGGCAATCCGCTGTCTATTATTTTTCGGGCCGGAGTATAGGGTATGCTCAGGAAAAAGGAACATGAAGGCAAAGCGACCGGCATGATCTCACTTTTTATTAGTTCTGCCAGATCCTCGTCGGTCAAAACCTCAAGGTGATCCACTGTTAACGCACCTTCTTCTTTTGCTACGGCAATTCCTCCAATGCTGTTGAACTGGTTCACATGTATCTTGGCCGGCAATCCTAACTGCTTTCCTG
>DJML01000046.1 GCA_002436505.1 Bacteroidetes bacterium UBA6491
CAAAGGCACTAATAAATGGA
The DNA here is from genome assembly GCA_002436505.1 of Bacteroidetes bacterium UBA6491. Lineage (GTDB taxonomy): Bacteria > Bacteroidota > Bacteroidia > NS11-12g > UBA9320 > UBA6491. The sequence goes on from DJML01000046.1 coordinate 21, forward strand.
GCCAACCTTGAAGTTAAAGATTATCGGGAGCTTGGGTATACTTTCGGATCTGGGTTCAGAGACCAGGCAATGATGCTTGAAATTATGGTGGAGATCGGCGATATGGGGAGTGCGGCAAACCTGATGATGAAAGTCGCGGGCGAACTAAGTTCAGCACAATGGATGAGCACCCAGGAAACAGCTTTAGGGCTCTTGGCAATTTCGAAATTCGCAGGCGAAGCAAAAGTGGTCGGAAACCCATCGGTGAGTTACCAGGTGAGCAATGGAGCAAGCAATGATGTAATACTTGACAAACACCTGTATTCCGTCGACCTGGGAAGGGAAGATCTTAAAGGCAAGAAAGTGACGATCAAGAACACATCAGAAGGAATCGTTTATGTAAAAATGGTCCACTCAGGTGTTCCATTGATAGGTGACACAACACGGTATTCGAACGCAATTGAGGCGAACATCAGGTACACAAATTTTGAGGGTTTGACCATTGATGTCACTGACCTAGCCCAGGGAACACAGTTTATTGCGGAAGTGCAGATATACAATCCTGGATCGCGTGGAGGGCTTGAGCAGGTAGCTCTTTCTCAAATGATGCCTTCCGGATGGGAGATTCAAAACACAAGGATGCAAGGTTCAGGCATCAAAGAAGACAGTTACACCTACAGGGATCATCGCGACGACAGGGTAATGACGTATTTCGATCTGCCTGTACGGACGTCAAAAACGTTCAGGATCATCCTGACAGCTGCTTATCAGGGCCGATATTATTTGCCTGCACAGACGGCAGAGGCAATGTATGATTACACTGTGAGAGCAAATCTACCCGGAAAATGGGTCACTGTTTCCCCTCCAAGGTTGGATGCCAGCCGATAAAGGGCCGGTCGATCAACGAACATCACGACCCAATGTAAGTGACATAATGGCACTAAATTTCAGGTTTTAAGCCTTTTATGCGCCAATGTGGCACATTTGTGTCTTAATTTTGCAATGGCATATCTCTTGATGTATTCAGACCGGAAACAAAAGAATACAAAAATGAATATCACAAAGTACAGACCCGCAAGCAAATTGGCAGGCTTCCCAGTTACGTTCAACGACTTGTTTGATAATTTCTTCAGTGAAGGGGTTGATAATAAGATGGGAGGAGAATCATTTTTCAGACCCGGAGTAGATGTCATTGAAAACGAAAACCTTTTTGAAGTTCACGTGGCAATCCCGGGGATCAGAAAAGAAGACATTAATCTTGACATAAGTAACAATGAGCTGAAAGTTTCAGGAGAAAGAAAAGAAAAAAAGGCGGAAGATGGGGAAAAATATCACATGAGAGAACTGCGATATGGCAAATTTTCCAGAACCTTCAGGTTGCCGGAGAATGCTGATAAAAGCAAAATTGAAGCAAAGTTTGAAGATGGGATATTAAAGGTAGTAATACCGAAATCTGTTGAATCGCTTTCAAAACATATTGAGATCAAGTAGTAGTAGTTAGTAGAGAATAAACATTTTTAAAGTGGAGTTCTAAGGTTGATTTAAAACCCCGGTTGCATCAGGTGACCGGGGTTCTTTTTATTATTCACCCTCAAATCAGGAAACTGACTTTTATTCATAAATTGCACCTGTGAAAATTTTAAAGTTTGTACTGATATTCTTTGCGTTCATGATCCTTGGTTTTCTGCTTTTCATGGTTTTTTCGAAGAGCGAATTTACAGCCACAATTGAAGGGAAGGTAAACGCAAAAAGATCAGAGGTCTATGGTCTTTTTTCTGACACCTCTCATTTCAAAGAATGGAAATCGAACATTGTAAACATTGAGGTTTTAAAGGGGAACCCAGGGGAGAAGGGGTGTGAAATAGCGCTTACCTATAAACCTGAAGAACAGGAACTGACCATAACTGAGAAATTGACCGAAGTAAAATCAAGGGAGAAACTTATTTACGAAGTGAAGGCACCGAACGTATTCTCTGAAACCAGAACGATCAAATTTTCTGATACCGCAGATTGGGTCAGGGTCTCAGTTACCCGGGAGATAAAAGCAGAGAACTGGCTGATCAAATTCTTTCTTTCTCAGCTTGCCCAGGCTCTTCCTTTAGAAACTGAAAAAGAACTGGAAGCAATAAAAAAACACTTTGCTGACAGAGGCCCGTCACAACTTTAAGAGTTTCCCGCTTCCCTTATCAACATTTATTTCCTTAATATCGGACGGTTCCCTTACGTACCAAATGTTTCCCTCGTTGTATATTTTAACGAAGAGGATTTTTGACGGGTTAACATAGCAATCCAGTCTGGTGTGACTGTCGATATATGCCTGTTCACAATCCAGAAAGCGGGCATCTACAAAGGATATTTCTTCTACTGAACCTTTTATCTTTCTGGCACGGCCGGAAAGTTTTAAAGCGCCTGAATTAAGAGACTGAAGATAAATTTCGTTAGAAACGTCCAGATTCAATGAAACGTCCTCAAGCCCGGAGTGAAATATTGAAAGGTCCTTAAGTTTAAGCACACCCGTGGTATTAATACCTACTACTGATTGCACATCAATTCTGTCAATTTCTTTCAGGCGGATTTCTATTTTGACGATCTCTTTTAACGAACGAACGAAATTGCAGCTGTTTTTATCTTCAATATAGAGAATGCCGTTTTCTACCTTCGTGTCAATCCCTTTGAAGAGATTTCTTCCTCCTGTGATTGTAACCATTTCCGGTAAACTGTCGTTTTGTACCAGGACAACGTCAAATTTATCTGTTAGCCTTATCTGATGAAACGGACCGGTCAATCTGGTTATTGTTTTTTCTGACCCTCTTGAAGTGATGCAATCGTCAAGTTGCCTTTTCTCGCACGAAGCAAGAAGAAGAAAAGTGATCCCTATGTAACCCCACTTTTTCATAATCTATACCCGATACCCCAGTCAAAAAAATCAGCTACACCGAAATGTGTCTTTAGTGTGGTGTATAAAAACACTCTATCCGTTACGTGGATCAAAAACCCGATCCGCTGATAGGTGAAAAATTTATTCGAACTTGGTTTATAAAGGTAGAATCCGACATCAGTCAGAAGATGGACCCTGTTGATCTGCCACTGGTGACCTCCAAAGACACCAACCTCTGTCATTTCCCATGGCCTGAGCCCTTTTCTGCTTTTATCTGGATCCTTAAGGAATTGATGTGTCTTATCAAAGAACATATCTGCTCCTAGCCGCCAATCTGTGATCATATTACGTCTGAAGATGCGCGCGCCATTGATACCTATTATATGGAATTCATGAGGATCAGCAAGATATAACTCTTTAAACGCATATGATCCCACAAATTGAAACTTATAATCAGTTAAGGTGTCACCCGTATCATGATCTTTGGCATAAGTACCAAACGCGTAGTTAGCCCCTAAAATGAAGGATGGCATGTTTACGCCAAGATTTGGCACCCTGAAACTGCCATTGCTGAAATGGGTTGCCCCGACTCCGACTTTTACCCGAAGCGGCCCGAACTCATGATTGTAACTGACAAATGTTTGCATTGCTCCGTTAACATGACTTCCAATAGCAAGATTATGCCTGTTTTCCCACGGGTCGAATTTATGTGTAAGAAAACCAAGTCCTGCACCTAACCTGAAACGGATCTCACTTTTTTTATAGATCTTAAAGCTGGTCTCAAAATTCGGGATAAGCGCATATACCTCGCCAGTGAGGCCCGGCCGACCCAAATTCATATAGAGAAAATTTACGCCAACCCTTGGTGCATTGTAATGTGATGCCCAGGTAAGTTTAGAAGCTTCACGACGATACTGCCGTGTGAACTGTAATTCAAAACCATAGGTGTGCGCTTCAAGATTTCTTGCATCGTCACGATGGGCGATCAGAAAGCCAGGATGAAAGTTGAACCCGACGTCATATTTGTACCTGGATTCAGATCCGGGTTTGCCATGCTGCGCATTTGCAGTTGCAAAGCATAGCAAAAGAATTATGAATGCAGTTGGTCTTCGCGCCCCCATTTATTTTACAGAATTACAGAATATTAACAACTCCGGTTTTTTTAGCTTTCGATAATACGAAGAAATTGGTAATTAGGTAATAATCTGCCAGAATGAAATCGGCATTAATGGGATAAAAAGAAAGAATACTGACGAATGACAAACTAGCTCTAAATAATATCGATGTTCTATATTTGCCGCCATGCCAAAAGTCATCAATGTTCTTCTGCTTGCTCTGCTGCTGAGCGTGACTTCGTGTTTTGAAGTAGTGGAAGAAGTTGATCTGAATGAAAATGGCTCAGGATCGTTCAAATTCACGATCAATATGAGCAAAAGTAAGAAAGAGATAGATGCAGCACTTCTGCTTGATTCAATTGGGACGATCGACGTACCCTCCAGGGATTTTGTGGACGCTCGAATGATGCAGGGAAATCATATTCTTACGAGTTCTAAAGGTATAACCAATGTTGCCATTAAAAAGGATTATACAAATTACATTTTCGAATTGTCCTTTGATTTCGATCATTTATCTTCACTAAATAACGCTATAGAGAAGCTGTATGGTCAGTTGAGCTCGTTTAATTATCCTTTTGCAGGGACCTTCAGGCGATCAGATGAAAAGTTTGTGCGGGTCATGGACCGTCAGTCCAAGGAGATACTTCAAAAGATGCAGGAAAGCAATCCTGAAATGACCCGGGAATCAACATATACAGCGATCTATAGATTTGTTGAATCAGTAAGCGGCGCAACGAATGAGAATGCCCGAATTTCAGGATCTCAAAAAGCGGTAATGTTAAGGTTTAATATCGGCGAACTGGCAACAGGAAGAAAAACATTAAATAATGAAATCAAATTTAAATAACACATGATGAAACAATACCTCTCTATAGTAATTACCATAGCAGCATTTAGCAGTGTAAATGCACAGAATTTGGAGCGATATGTTCCTTCTACCTCAGCTTATGTAGTAAGCATTGACCTTGAAAGGTTAAGCAAAGATGAATTGAAACAGGAAATTCGCACGATCGATGAGGTACGCGATCTTATATATGCGAAAAAAGGCATTGAACTTATTTCGCAAATAGTATCAGATCCCGCAGAATACGGAATCAATATAAAAGAGAAAGCCATTGTTTTTCATCATTTGGGTGATACTGTAGAAAACCTGGGAATACTTTTAAGTATCAGTGATAAAGAGACATTCAAGAAGCAGGTGGGTCAGGTCGTTCAACACAATAACCCAGGAACTGAATTTAAAATGTCGGCAGGACTTGAATATATTTCTGTCAGAAACGAGGGGATCGCATTTAACAACGACATTGCGTTGATCCTTTTCGGAGAACAAAAAACCTTTTATTGGAATCGACCTTCAGAGTATTATACACAAAGGGAACTGTTAATTGATATGCTTGTGAATGATGCTGAATCTGTCAGTATAGATATCCTGGAGACAGATCAATTCTCAACTGAATTTGAGAGGGAGTCTGATGAGCAGTATTTATATGAAGCAACGGAGGTGACCATCGATGCGATGGAAGTAGAGGAAGCTGTGGAGGAGTATGATGAATACGACTATGAGGAGGAGGCTG
>DJML01000126.1 GCA_002436505.1 Bacteroidetes bacterium UBA6491
CCGATCTTTCCTCGGAGGAAAAGAATGGAATAACCCGGATGACCAGCACGGACACGGAACACACGTAGCCGGAACTGTGGCGGCCATTGACAATAATATTGGTGTTATTGGAGTAGCCGAAGGAGCGACAGTGGTTGCCGTTCGCGTTCTTGACAGAAGAGGTTCAGGATCATACAGCGGTGTGATCGCAGGAATCGACTATGTTGCTTCAGAAGCAGCTAGCACTGATGCGGCCAACATGAGCCTGGGAGGTGGATACTCAAAGGCAGTGAATGACGCCGTTGATGCTGCAGCACAAACATGTCCTTTTGCCGTGGCTGCAGGGAATGATGCAAGGGATGCAGCAGGTTACTCTCCTGCCAGTGCAACCGGAGCCAATGTTTATACCGTATCAGCAATGAATACAAGTTCCAATTGGGCGTACTTCTCAAATTACGGTGACCATACCGATTTTGTGGATTACTGTGCAGTAGGTATGAGCGTTTACAGCTGTTATAAAGGCGATAGTTATACTACCATGAGTGGAACTTCAATGGCATCACCGCATATGTGTGGCATATTATTGCTAGGCAATTATTCTACCAAAGGGTACGTATCTAACGATCCGGATGGCAACGCAGATCCGATCGCTAAATTGAACTAAAAAACATATTTAAATATTTAGAAGGGGCTTTACGGCCCCTTTTTTTTGTCTAACTGCGGGTGTCCAGAATCTTTCTCAACGTAGAATCACCCGAGTCGCGGATCAGTTTTTCAGAAGTATGAAGTAAAAGCTTTTCAACATGCCTTGAAATGCGCTGGAAGTCCGGTTCTACTTCAGGAATGTGAACTGATATCTCCTTTGCAATTAACAGATTGTCAAGAGCAATCTGCTTTTCCTTAGCATAGAATTCTTTGAATTCCTCTTTATCAAGTTTATTGTCTGTAACAGAATTTCTAAGTGTATGAGATTGTTTCTGAGAGGCCACCATCTCATTGTAAACATCCTGGTAGTTGTCTATGAATTTATTGTAGATCTTGTAAATGCCTTTGTATTTTACCATGGTATGGCCCAATTCATTGTCGATGGTGTCGTGATAGAATCTCTTAATCAGGCTTTGATCTTCAGAGATCCTTTGTTTTCTGTTGTTGATAGTGATCAGGTCATAACTCAGATATTCTTTTGTCCGTATTATGATGGTGTCCAGTGTATCCATCATCATCAATTCGCGTTTGGGTACATTCTTGCATTGGGTAAATGTGAATGCAGGAACCATCATTGCGAGAGCGAGAATTAAAAAAAAATTTTGTCTCATAAATATTATTTCTACTTTCGATTGAAACTATGAGTAGCCTTTCGGGGTCAAAAGTAAAAAAAATAAGGCGCCTTATTTTCCTTAAGGACGTTTTCATTATTGCTATTTCCGCTTTTGGTGGACCGGCGATGCATCTGGCACTTTTTACCAAGCGAATGGTCCACGAGAAGAAGTATCTCACGGAAGCGGAACTATTAGAGATATATTCCCTTGCCCAGGTCCTTCCCGGCCCTAGTTCAACGCAGACAATTACATGTATGGGCTACAAATTCGGAGGGGCATTTCTCGCATTTCTGACGTTGATGGTTTGGATACTGCCTGCTTTTGTGATAATGACCACCCTTTCATTTGTTTTTCTGTTACTCGATCAAAGGTCAGCACTTTCTCTCTTTAGTTATGTCGGACCCCTGGTTGTTGGGTTTGTTGCGGTAGCAGCTATTCGAATGGTGAGGAGTGTCGGACGGGACAGACTTTCGATCGTACTGATCATTCTTTCTTTTCTTACAGCGGCAGTAATGCGTCATCCGCTGGAAGACGTTGTGAAAACGCCCTGGATCTTCCCTATCGTGTTATTCTTTGGAGGATTTATTTCCTTCTTCGTGAACCGGGAGTACATTCAGCACAGAGCAATAAAGTTTAAAATTCCCTGGCACTACCTGGTACTGTGGATCTTGATCTTTATTATGGCTGGTTTACTGGTCCTGACCACTGATTCACGTTCAGCAAGGTTATTTGAGAACACCTATCGCTTCGGCAGCCTGGTTTTTGGTGGAGGAGATGTACTGATACCAATGATGCTGGAGCAGTTTGTGAACTTCAACGGTTATCTTACACACGAAGAGTTCATGACCGGTTATGCGTTGAAGCAGGCATTGCCGGGACCGATATTTACCATTACGACATTCATGTCCGGTCTCGCAATGGAAGAGTTTGGGAAGCATTGGCATCTTTACGGATGTATCATCGGTACATTAGGTATCTTTTTACCCGGGACTCTGCTGATCTTTTTCGTCTATCCGATCTGGGACCAGGTAAAAAAATTCGGGATGATACAGCGGTCATTGAACGGTGTCATAGCCGCTTCGGCAGGACTGGTAGTATCAGCAGCATATTTGCTGTTTTTGCCCGTAGGGCTGAACTGGATAGAACCCAATAGCTTCTATTATACCAACCTGTCTTCAGCAGACCCTGTAAACTGGCAAAACCTGATCATCGTGGCAATTCTGGTGCCGGTATTATATAAAACCAAACTGCCCGCGCCATTCTGGGTCTTACTTGCTGTTTTGGCAGGCTGGATCTTCTGAACAAAAAAAAAGCCGGTTACTAGCCGGCCTTTTCACCATTATTTTCATATGGGAATAATGGTAGGGGGTATCAAAAACTGTTTATAGGTTAATAATTTTCATCCACCCTTTAAAGATCTTACGATATTATCACGTGCGATCGGACAGGATAAATATCTGATAATGCATTTGAACGTATGCCGTTTGGCAGATCGCCGTTCCTGGCAGAACGATATATTAATTCTGCTTCTTGATCAGCTGAACTGTTCTAACCTCACCCTCAGATGCAAGCTGAAGGAGATAAATGCCGTCCGGGTAATCTGTAAGATCAATTCTTACCAGAGATTGTCCGTTTTCGGTGAATACCGGAACAGCTTGAATTCTTTTGCCGGTAATATCCAGCAATTCAACTTTAATTCTTTTGTTTTCAGTCTGGACAGTGACATTGAAACCACCTGACGAAGGATTTGGAAAAACCTTAACATTAAGTCTTCTCGGATCAGAAGGGTCCATGTGCTCGATTATTACATTGCTTTTCTCCTTTTTACTCTTAGGAGATTTCTTAGCAATGGCAGGAGCTGTTAGCAGACATAGCGATAACGCTACAGAGGTAATTAGTTTTTTCATCTTTACGAGTAGTTAGTGATACAATGTTAGTACATATATGGGATAAAACCTAAAATAAAATCGACAAAAAAATGTAAACCACAGAAAATCAACTAAATAAAAATAACAATAAAATCTAAAAATAGGAAAAACTAATCTCAAATATAGAAAAATGACAATTTCGACCTGATGAAAGTAATGCTGAAAAATAGACCCGTATTGTAATTTGGTCGGTTAAAAGCGGGCATTGGTCCATTAGGTTTCCCCATAATTTATGCATGTTCGTTGTAGGTACACAATAGGAATTGGCTAATTTTGTTTCATACATGTACAGATCATATTTTATCTTTCTTTTAGTTGCGTTGCCTTTTGCAGGAATGTCTCAGGATGAAGGAAATTTGGAGAGGGATCAGCGTGATCTGATTCAGTTCTCCGGACTTGTTCTTACTGCTGACAGCCTGGAGGTCCTGCCGTTCGTAACCATATTAAATGAGCGCGACCATCGTGGGACTTACACTGATCTTGAAGGATATTTTACACTAATTGCCCGTAAAGGAGATACGCTGCGTTTTTTGTACATTGGCTATAAAACGTCGTATTATATTGTGCCTGATACACTTTCAAGGCAAAAATACACCATGGTCAAGTTAATGACTGAGGATACAGCCTATCTTGATGAAGCTGTTATCAGGGCTCTGCCAACAAGGGAGTTGTTTGATTTTTACTTTGTTCATGCCGAGATCCCTGATGATGACAGCGAGCGTGCACGAAGGAACCTGGAGTTGAACCAGCTGAAAGATGCCGCGGATGCTTCCGGTTCAGATGGAATTGAAATGGGAAAGCGTCACCTCGCACGACAGGCGGAACAATATTATTACGCCGGACAACTTCCGCCGAACAATCTGTTGAACCCGTTTGCCTGGAAGAAATTCTTTGAAGCCTGGGAAAGAGGGGATTTTAAAATAAAGAAAGAAGACTGACGATCAATGTCAATCTATCCGTTCAGTTGTTGAACTACCCAGCTTTTACCCCATTCATTCATTTCATTTTCGGTCCATAATTGTGGGTAAAATATCCGCTTCTGAAATCTTGGCGGCAAATATTTTTGCCAGTTCGTTCCTCCTGTGGCAGGAACATCTTCTGGATCTTTTTGCAGATACCTCACGGCTGTTTTGTAATGCGCCAGGGGCCAGTTTACATTTACATAAGAATCAAGGGCCTTAAGCAAGGCGATCAGTTCTGCGTCGGATCTTTCCTCCTCAGGTAAAGCAGAATAACGTGCCCATACATTCTTGTCCTTATAATCATGGGCCATTTCCAGTAACTGTTCGTTGTACTTTGCTTCGAACTGATGCAGCGTCAGTGTTTTCTCTCCGCTTTCTACAATTATTGCTCCTTCCTGCCAGTAAATGTATTTGTACATCTCAGTGATGTCAGAGTCTGCATTGAACCTGTTCCTCTGGTTCTTGTCAACCAGGTTGATGAAAGAGGTGCTTGCAATTTCAATCATGCGGTATTGTGCAGATTGAAACCCTGAAGCAGGAAGAAGGGCCATTCTGAATTTCAGGAACTGCTCAGGTTCCATTCCATAGCCCATTACATCAAAAGAAGTCGTCAGGATCTCAAAATATCGCCGGATGCGTTTCAATTTTCCTTTCAGGTATTCCCCGGTCATTTTATCCCTCTCACCAACCTGTTCCAGTTCATGCAGGATCATTTTAAAATAAAGCTCCGTGACCTGATGGTACATCACAAAGATCATTTCGTCCGGGATCCTTGTCCTGGGCTTCTGCAAGGTCAGTAAGGTGTCCAGATGTATGTAGTCCCAGTACGGAATGTAGTCCTCATATAGCCTTCCCTCAAGGTATGCTGCCAGGTCCTGGTTCTTACTGCTGTATTTTTCTTCAAGCTTTTTTACCAGTTCCAGTATCTCAGGTGTGATTTCTTTGCTCATTATGCGTCTTTTTTGTGTTGTGATATTTTATTTTTCTGTCTTTCTCTCACTTAAATGGAGAATTGAACTGGCTGAAAAGGGGTGCGTTCTTGTCTTTTTCTGAAATGATCACATCCTTTGTTCCCCAGTTGATATTGAGGTCATTGTCATCCCAACGAAGGCTGCCCTCCGATGCTTTATTGTAATATGCTGTACATTTATAGCAGAATATGGTATTGTCCTCTAGTGTTAAAAAGCCATGAGCAAACCCGGGGGGGACCCATAGCATGGTATGATCGATGCTGTCCAGTTCAATTATAAAATGTTTTCCGAAGGTCGGTGAACTTTTTCTGATGTCCACGATCACGTCAAGAACCTTTCCCTGGGCGACACNNCGAGCCTGAAAGTGTAGGCCGCGCAATGTCCCTTTGGAAGACATCGACTGGTTGTCCTGGCAAAAGCTGGCATTTAACCCCATTTGGTTATAAACTTCGGCATTGAATGATTCGAGGAAATATCCTCTGTGGTCGCCGAAAACATCAGGTTTAATGACCAGGGGTCCTTCTATATCGATTTGCTTTACTTCCATTGCCGGACAAATTTGGCAAAACTTTGTAAATTATGTTGATAATCTGCAATGAAATTAATCATCGACACTTTGGCTTGCAGTATTTTTGAACGATGAATCCGATGGAGAAGGAACCTGAATATTTGAAAGAATTGAATGATCCGCAGAAAAAGGCGGTGTTGCAGACAGAAGGGCCGGTGATGATCATNNACCAACAAGGCCGCCCGTGAAATGCGGGAGCGGATCGAGAAACTGGTCGGTCCTGAAGCAAGAAACCTTTGGATGGGTACATTTCATTCCATTTTTGCAAGAATTCTCAGGGCAGAAGCTGATAAATTAGGCTACCCAAGCAATTTTACGATCTATGATACCACAGACTCCAGAAGTTTGATCAAGATCATACTAAAGGAAATGGGCCTTGATGACAAAGTGTATAAACCCAGTATGATCCATTCAAGGATCAGTGCTGCAAAAAATAACCTGATAACTCACAATAAATACGAGGCCAATAGCGAACTGACCTCTTATGATGAGTCCACAGGGCGGCCAAAGATCTCCTATATATACAGAGAATATGCTGAAAGATGTTACAGGGCCGGAGCAATGGATTTCGACGATCTGCTCCTCAAAACACATGAACTTTTTAGCAAACATGTGGATGTGCTGAATAAGTATCAGCAGCTGTATAAATATGTGATGGTGGATGAGTACCAGGATACGAACCATTGCCAGTACATGATCGTTAAAAAACTGGCAGCTGTGTACGAGAACATTTGTGTTGTAGGTGATGATGCTCAGAGTATTTACAGTTTCCGAGGAGCTACCATTCGTAATATCCTTTCATTTGAGAAGGACTATCCGGATCTGAACGTGTTTAAACTGGAGCAGAACTACCGTTCAACAAAGAACATAGTTGAAGCTGCCGGACATGTGATCAAGAACAATAAGGATCAACTTCAGAAAACGGTGTGGACCTCGAATGAATCCGGCGAACTTATCCGCGTCATGCGTGCGATCACAGACAATGAGGAAGGTCGCCTGATCGCCCAGGCCATATTTGAGGAGAAGATGAAAAGCCAGGCCTATAATTATGAGTTTGCCATCCTCTACAGAACAAATGCACAATCCAGAAGCCTTGAAGAAGCACTTCGTAAGATAAATATACCCTACAGGATATACGGTGGGTTGTCTTTTTACCAGAGAAAGGAGATCAAAGATGTGCTCGCATATTTGAAACTCACAGTTAATCATAAGGACGAAGAAGCACTGAGGCGAATCATCAATTATCCGGCAAGAGGTATCGGAAAAACGACCCTTGAGCGCATGACCGTGCTCGCCTCGGAGAATAAAATGAGTTACTGGGATGTGATCTCAAAGGCAAAAGAATTTCCTGAACTCTCTTCAGCAGCGAATAAACTGACCGACTTCGTAACGATGATCAAAAGTTTCGCAACCATGCTGGAAAACCAGGATGCTTATGAACTTGCTTCGTTCATAGCTAAGTCAACGCAATTGCTGAAAACACTCAATGAGGATAAAACCGTTGAAGGGATAAGCAAATATGAGAACGTGGTTGAGTTGTTGAACGGTATCAAGGAATTTGTAGAAGACGACACATCTGAACTCGATAAAACACTGGGCGTTTATTTACAGGATATTGCCCTTGTTACCGATGCCGATCAGGACGATGGCGACAAGGATAAGGTATCCCTGATGACGATCCATTCGGCCAAAGGGCTGGAATTCCCATATGTTTTCGTCTCCGGTATGGAAGAAAACCTTTTCCCCTCTCAGATGGCACTGGGAAGCCGAAATGAACTCGAGGAAGAAAGAAGGTTATTCTATGTTGCGCTTACCCGCGCAGAGAAAAAGCTAAACCTGAGTTTTGCTACTTCAAGGTTCAGGTTCGGCCAGTTGCTCCCTTGCGAACCCAGCAGATTTATAGAAGAAATTGATGAGAAGTTTTTAAAGTTTGACCGAAATCCGAACAAGAAAAACATTTCATACGGTCAGGAAGCTCCCTCCAACAGGTTCCAGAGGACCGGAACATACGGCAGGAACATCAGTACTTCTCGACACAACGCCAAACCCATCGCAGGAGGCCGTGGCATTATTCCAAAGTCTAAACCGGCAGCTATTCCGGATTTCGTTCCTGAAGACACGACCGGGTTGCAGGAATCCATGATAATAGAACATCAGCGGTTTGGAAAAGGCACCGTGGTTAAGATAGAAGGGAATGAGGACGGCAGGAAGGCAACGATAGAATTTGACGAATACGGTAAAAAGCAACTGGTTCTGAAATTCGCGAAACTTAGAATTCTGAGCTGACAGACGGCTACTCTCCGGGAGTAAAATTCATTTTCTGAAGTACGGACCAAAGCAGGACTTTCTTGTCACGGTCTTTAGCAATTGCAGGCAACGGATCGGATATTACAAATGCTACGTCCTCGTTCTCATGGATCTCATACGCAGCAAATCCATCAAGATCAGGAATGCCTCCTTCTCCGGTCCAGAAGATAATGGGTGAACCATGATTTCCCTCAAGAATGTTATCCGTTAAAATTCCCGGTTGCAATTCCAGGATATTGATCATGTTCGGAGAAAGTTGAACAGAAGCGAGGATCTTTCGCCAGAGATCAACAAGGTTTCTTTGATTGGTAGGGTCGTTTTCAGGCAAAAAGACCATGCAGGGTTTGTCCATCTTCTTTTTTTCTGTATGTGTTGAAACTGCGCTATGCAAGGCGTCTTTCATCGGAATGTTGTCACCTGTGTCAGAGTTGTCACCGCTTTGTTCTAAAGCTGCAGGTGCCACATGATAAAACTCATCATCGAACAAGGATTCCAGAGCCAGTCTGTTATTTCGTAGATTTTCTTCCATCGGAATTAATGATCAAAATTTGTATTAATGTAATTTTATCGAACTTCGCGGCACTTCAAAAGTACAATTTGATGATAGAAATAGAAGTTCAGAAAGTTGCAAATTCGAGAATTAGTGAGGTAGACCTGCAAAATCCTGCTTTTGGCAGGGAGTTTACGGATCATATGTTCATCGCAGATTATTACGATGGCGAGTGGAAAGATGCACGAATTGTGCCTTTTGGAAAGTTTGAGGTTAGCCCGGGATTATCGGCTTTCCATTANNAAGCATTCAAATCGTCAAATGATTCGGTTTCATTGTTCAGGCCGCTTGAGAATTTTGAGCGTTTCAATCGGTCGGCCGTAAGAATGTGTATGCCTGAAGTCCCGGAGGAATTGTTCATGCAGGGTCTCACAAAATGGGTAGACCTTGACAGGGACTGGATCCCTAATGGCAAAGAGGGAGCATTGTACGTGCGTCCATTTATGATCGCAACGGATGATTACCTTGGGGTTATGGCGTCAACAAAGTACAGGTTCATGATATATGGTTGTCCTGTAAATGCCTATTACCGAGAAAGATTGAGGGTAAAAATTGAGCAGAAGTATGTCAGGGCCGTAGTTGGAGGTGTAGGAGCTGCGAAAACAGCCGGCAATTATGCAGCATCCCTCTATGCACAGAACAGGGAAAAAAAGAACGGCTTTCATCAGTTGTTATGGACTGACGCATTTGAACATAAATACCTGGAGGAACTTGGAACGTCAAATTTCTTTGCATTCATCGACAATAGGCTAGTGACCCCTGAGCTTGACGGAACCATCCTGGATGGGATCACCAGAGATTCCGTTATTCAGTTATGCAGGAACAAAGGGATCGAAGTAATTGAAAAAAGATTCAGTGTCGATGAACTGATTGATGCTTTAAAGAGTGGCAGGGCCACTGAGTGTTTTGCATCGGGCACCGCAGCAGTAATTGCTGAAATAGGCGCCATAGGCTGGCAAAATGAAGTGTTTGAGCTGTCTGAGGTTGAGGACGGTATTGTTGCAAATATCAGCAAGGAGCTGAAAGCGATCCAGCATGGAGATGCAGATGATCTTTTTGGCTGGAGATATTCCCTTGACAGTGCCCGGCTGTAGTAATTTTTTAATCAGGTCATTTCATTGGCAGGTCTATTTATGACGGATACGTTGATGTTATCCACAATCCCTTAAAGAGGACATAAGCTCGTTTTTCATCCCCTTTTTGTAAAAATAGCGAATCAAGAAATCAAGTCCAGTGTTTTTTCCCGTTTCCCAATATTAGAATAATGAAGAAAAGACGTCTACGAGCCTAAAAATGAGAATAGAATAGGCTAATATGTTGAAATACAGTGTCATGGAATGCAGTGATTAACCCCTTTTCGCACTCCTTTCCTGAATTGGATGGTGCGTTATGACTTGCAGAAGAATTGCTCTTTGTCGTCGATCAGGCCAATTGGCAGGGCAAATGAAGGCCAGCCCGTCAGTAGTATGTAATATTAGAGGTTATCCACACAGTACAGTTGGCTTTATTGCTGGATTTTTTCTATATTTGTATATCATGTTTTCGGTAGGGGAAGGCCAAAATAGCAGAACACGTTTCTCATTTTTGGACGACAAACTCTCAAAAGTAGACAAATAGCTTTAATTAGCCACTTTAACTACCTAATAATGAGTCCTTTAACGTTTGGCATGATATTTACATATAACTAAGCGTATCTTTCGAGAGAAAGGTGCACATGGTTAATAATTTTCATCATAAGTAGTAGTTTAGTATTTTATCTTTGATTTTAAGTCCCGGTCTATACGATCGGGACTTTCTTTTTATACGGAAAGAAATCATTACCTTTAATGTGCCTAGATTGTCCGTATTTTGTACTTTTCTTTAAATTTTAACGTTATTTCAATGATAACGTGAGTTATGCGCCGAATTGTCCAATATCGTTTTACCCTGTTTGCGATATCCTTATCATTTGTGCTGTCGTGCCTTTTTATTAAGGGCAATGCTCAGTATTTTGAACAAGAGATACTTAACGTATACTATGATACGGATGCCGATGAATTGCTTGAAGAATCCAAACTCTTGATCAGGAATAAAATACTGGAGATAAATTCATTCAGAATTAAGGAGATCTACCTTGAAGGCCACACGGATTCTGATGCTTCTGACATCTACAATATGGCCCTGTCTGCAAGAAGAGTGGATAACGTTAAAACATTTTTTCTATCACAGGGAGTTCCTGTCAAGATCATAAAATCTGAATCTTTTGGAGAAGCTAACCCTTGGTCTGTGGACAAATCAAAGAACAGAAGGGTGCAAATTACATTTATCTACGAGCTTGATCTGAACCCGGGAGATTTCTTAAGGAATAAAGTGATCCTTGGATATAGTTATGATGCTATTACTAAAAATACGATACCATCTCAGTTCGTAATTGAGATAAACGGGACCAATCACTTGAAGAAAACCTCTCGCAGGGGATTTTTTAAGGTCACCGGTACGGGACAGAATGATCTTTCACTGATCTTCTCTTCCGACGGGTATCTTAACAAAGAGATCGTGCTCACAGGAAAAGAGATAGCCGCAAATAAGGATACGATCAAACTGAGGGTTTTCCTGCAACCTGTTACCGTCGTTGAAAGGATCACCTTTAACAACATATACTTTTACACGGATACGGATAAATTCAAACCGGAGTCAAAAGATGACCTGAGTAAATTGTACCAGGTGCTAACTACCAATCCTGACCTGTATGTTGAGATCCAGGGCCACATGAATTTTCCGGCCAGCAGGAAAGCAACCAAAATGCAAACGGTATATAATTATAACCTCTCTCACCGACGGGCAAAGGCCGTTTATACATACCTTATTGACAACGGCATACCGAAACAGCGGTTAACATACAAGGGCCTTAGTAACTTCAGAATGGTGTATCCCCTTCCTAAAACAAGGGAAGAAGAGGACCAGAACAAACGTGTCGAGGTCTGGATGCTAAGCCTCAATGAAGTGGCCGCCTCTAAGGAATAAATCACTTTTTCAGTACTTTCATTCACCAAATATTACAGAACATATTTTTCTGTTCGGCGTGGATTGGGTAGTTTTATCTATCTAAAATACCATGACTATGGAAATAATGGAGTTTTCATGCACAAACCGGAGTACACCAAAACCGGTATTTCTGATCATTTTTATCTTTCTTATCTCTTTTGGTGCCAGGGCACAGGTGAATTGTGACATCGGTAAAATGGATGTCGATCAGTTCCTTGCTGCACTTTCTACATGTGAGGAGGAATTTATGCGCTCAGCTGAAACCCGTTCAAGAGCGATCGAATTGCTTGACCTTGCAGTTCACAAGAATTTCTGGAAATATAAGAACAGGGATTACCGACGCATCTCGGACCAAACAGAGAAGGATACCCTTTCGGATGAACTGGACAGGGAGATCTACAAATACAAGGTAGTACAGCAGCAACAATCGGATGTTCAGAGACCTGCACGCAAGGAAAAAATACAGGACAACCTGTTGGCAATACTTTCCTACGGAGACTATCTTTTAAGCAAGATGTTCCTTTATACAGGTGTAAAGGAGATGGAAACGACCAGTGCTTCAGAGATGAAATTGCAAATGCACAGGATCGAAATGAGGATGTCTCACATTCAGCATGTTTCCACCATGCAGATTCTAATGGATGAGCTTGTCAAGCTTCATGAACAGGGGAAACTGCTAAAGAAATATTCTCCTCATTTTACTGAAATTTATGAGATCATGCGTTCGCATCTGATCATCCTTGAGTCGGAAAGTTATGAATTATACAGAAGTGATTTTTCTGAAAAAAGAGGAGTTAAACTTGTCAGTTTTCACCTGGATAACGATGCTTTTATGATGCCGGGAATGGATAACCAGGACCGTGAGTATACGGGGGGCGGAGAGGTGTCAGTGAGCACCGATCATTTTAAATCAAGATGGATCGACCCTTACTGGCTAACAATGTTGTTCATGGATAGTGATTCCAGAAGTGCGTTTAAAAGGCACTACCATAAAACGGATCTGACCTATCAGCGGTTGTATTTTGGAATGAAAGCGTTTACCCCATACATCAGGTATCGTGATAATTTCACCCTCGCTGATACACTTTTTAAATATGATCGTCCGTTCGGTTCGGTTCTTTATTTCGGGAGAAGTCAACATGAATTGGGCATAAAGGGACTTTTTAGGTCGGAAAGGATGTTCTATGTAGGAAGGATAGGTAGTTATGGACCGAGAAATGTTCAGGCGCTGTTGCACAAAGACGTGATCGTTACATCACAGAAAGTATACGGATGGGATAACCAGATCTCTTCAGGCGGGCGATGGATGGGCCAATTTGGATATTCTGCTGACTTTCTTTTCTATTCAAATACAAATGATTACTTCTCAATTTTTAAACCGAGAAGCGAGTCGACCATAAATGGAAGGGAAGCGGACAATGAGAACGATAAATACTGGGGCAGAATGGAAAAGAAATATGCAGGACTGAACTTTTACGGCAGTTCTGAATTTCTGCTAGGTGGATACATTACGGGCCTCGGAGGTGGACTTCATTTGTCTGCTTTAGATTTCAGGAGGGAGGCAGGGTACAATGTTTCATCCAGAAGGCGTAATTTTTATGAATTCGGATTTAACTGGGAAATAGGGGTAAGGTACCGGTACGTGATACACAATTCTATGCTTGAGGGATTTGGCTATACGAACACCTATGCTGCAGATGAATTTGATGATGAAGCGGAGACCTTCTATTCGTTGAACTCGAATGAGATAAACCGGAACATGTATTTTCTTGAGACGAAGATCAGATTTCGCTGGCGGAAAATGACTTTTTTCTATGATCTGGTGGTCCAGAGAAAGGAATACCAACTTAAACCAACAAATTATAGCGATCACATCGGATTGGTTAATATGGAAGATGAGAAGTATTACAATGACGTTGTGGTAAAAGAACGGGAGAGTTTCGATGATAAAAAATGGTACGGCTTTGGTAAAATAGGTTTCTGCTGGATCGTAGATTAATTGTACAGCCTCCATGACAACCCTAGTCGTGCACTTGAGCTTATCTGTGGGTACCTTGGCGAGGCATAGTAATCGTATCCTGAAAGACCTGCATTGGCGTGACGATAAACGAAAAATATATCTACTGTCCGGATCTTGCCTGTTATGAACAGGTCAAATAATGGGTAGTTGCCGATCTCAAAATCGTTTTGTAATTGATATTGCCTGGTTGCAGGATTGTAGTAATTGCCTTTGAAAAGAGAATAATAGTAAAAGTCAATACCTACTCTGGTCAGCATATTGCGCTTGAAGAAATATCCTTCATAATAAAACGACTCTTTAAAGGTGAACAGGGGATACCTGATCGGACTATCCTCAGGAACAAGCTTTAGCAACCCTGTATTTTTTAAATGAAATCTCCACATATCGATCCTGTTGCTAAGTCTTGCTGACAGGATCTGTACACTTGCAAATTGCTCCGGCAAACCCTGTTCATTGAACACCACCGGATCATCAAAGCGCTCAAAGGTGCCGTCAAGTTCAATGTGGTGCAGGTATTTTATTCCAGCATTTCCCATGACATACCCGGTGCGGCGGAAGTCATTGTGCCACTGGTAATGGTTGGACACAAAATAGCTTTGCATGTAGGAGGGCCTGAACCTTGAATACTGAACATTTCCCGTAACTGACAGCTGGTGGGCTGAATCCCGGTTCTGGAGCCTAAGTTTTCCTTTGAAATGAATGTCTCCGGCGTTGTAACCCAATGTAGCGTACCTGCCGGTGAACAGCACAGTTTGCCCGAACAACGATTGTGATATCTTGCCGTTTAACCACAACTGGTGAATTTTGTCTTTGATATAACCGCTTTGGTTTATTTGTATCCAGTCGTGATCAATAGAAAGATCCAGTCGGGGTGCCTTTTCTGAAGGAAGAAGGAATAACCCAAAACGATTGGTGAACCGGTTCGTAATAAAGGAATCATTAGTGGATATGCCAATCAGACGAACAGGGTAATATTCCATGTTCGGTGCATCATCTGTAAAATAAAAGGCACTTTTATGGTACTGGAATTTGTGGTAAAAGTGGCCTTTTGGAGTGAAGGTCTTGATCGTATCCTTCACACCAACGGTGTCCGGATTGTCCTTGATCTCAATCTTACTGTTGCCAAAACGGAAATATTGGGTGAATGATGCATTGCTCTCCTTGAAAATATTGGATGCGCCGGAAAGATATCCTGAGTTGAAGTACTGCTTTGTCCTGCGGTCAAGGGTGTCAAATTTTTCTGTGTCCATAATACCGCCTGTTTCGGCGATAGTTGCCTTGTTCCAGGTGTACGTTGCCACTACCTCGTATTTCCTGTTTTGCGTATAGAACCTGCTATAAGCAGAGAAATTATAGTTGTTTGGGATCCGGGCCAAAGTCAACCCGTCAATGTTATCGTAATACCAGTTCTGAACTTTTATCCTTCTGTAATTCAGACCAAAGTTCCACCTTTCAAAAATGTTCTGCGAATGCTCAGCTACAAGGTAAATGAGTTCACTGTTACCCTGCCCGTATTTTAGTAAAGTTCTGGGTGTGGGTGAACGGTACAATTTTATACTGTCCGAGTTAAAAAAGTTGGGCGACATGGAATGGACCCCATGGTCAAATGTTTCAACAGGAGTACTGGTCAATCTGAAAACGTAAGCTGGGGTTCCAAACAGCCCCAGATCCATGAAACCGATCTCCCGGTCCACTAAAGGATGAATCCGGTGCGTGTTTTCGTTCACTGTGTCCTCAATCTGTGTGGCACTGTCCAATTCAAGTAATTGGTAATTATACAGGTACCTGCTTTTTTCTTTTGAAGGGAAAATGGTGTCAAGTACCTGGCCCGCGGCATTAAATCCGGCCAGTTGCAGGATCAAAAAAACCAGTATGGCGAACGCTCTTTTCCCTTGAAGATTCATTTTGCCGCAAAATAAAGGTTTAATAGAACATGAATGATCTTACGCACGCATTTATTCGATGCACTAAATGATATCTTTGTCTTGTGCATGATTTTTTGATCATTGGTATGGGTGTGGCCGGAGGAAGCCTGGCTAAAACGTTGATTGACGGCGGGGTTGATATTGTGGTCGTGAATCATGAAGATACCTCTTCCTCAAGTAATGTTGCAGCCGGCCTTTTAAATCCGATCACCGGACGAAAATTCAGCTTAACATGGGAGGCTGTCAACGTATTCAATAAACTTGATGCATTTTACAGCAAGATCCAAACGGACCATAACACCACTTTTTTTCACAGAATGCCTATCTACAGGATTTGTGCATCCATGCGCGAACTGAACGATTGGAGTGCTAAAGCCGGAGAGCCGGATTATTCAGATTTTGTTGCGGCTGGTTTTGAGCCTGATCCTGCCATTCTCGATGCCCAGTGGGGAACGATCGGAACATCGAAGGGCGGTTACGTTAATATTCCCGTTTACCTGGAACTGATAAAAAAGGAATTAGGTGATCGTTACATTGCTGTTGACTCGTTGCTTAAGACGGATGAGATCGTGGTCAATAAATCCTTTGTTGAATGGAATGGGTTACGCGCGAAACAACTGATCCTTTGCGAAGGATACCTGGCCTATCAGGAGAAGTTTTTCGGTCATTTGCCATTTACACCTATGAAGGGAGAAATCCTGGAACTTGATATTCCCGGGTTGTACCGTGACAGGATTCTCATCAGAAGTGGTTTTATTGTCCCTTTTGGCGAGGACATTTTTCTGGGAGGAGCTACCTACGACTGGCGCAATGTGAATGCCAACCCCACCAGCGAGGCCCGTGAACAGATCCTTGAACGACTGTCGGGGTACATAAAGCTTCCAATAGAGGTTGTAGGTCACCGGGCGGCGGTCCGGCCGGCGATCAAAGACCGCAAACCGGTTATTGGTACACATCATTCTTATAGAAATGTGCATTTGTTCAATGGCATGGGAAGCAAAGGAACCTCATTGAGCCCGTTTCTTGCAGACAAACTGGTTGGTTTCCTGTTAGGTGGTGATAAGTTGCCGGAAGAAGTAGATCTGAACCGTTTTATTGTTGGTAAAAGTACTACTTAAATTAACCCTGTTTTTTTGACTCTTGCTCATTCCTGGTTCAATAAACTCAAATAACGATGAACAACTTTCTGAATGCATTGAAAGAGAAACTGTTTCATGAGCCGGTCACAACCTGATCATGCTCCTTAGTGCTACATGGAAATATTTGTGTATCTATTCTTTTAACCCGCTGATAGTAAACTGATTATCTTATAATAAATAGATACTGATAGCTTGAAAAAAAGAAGCCTGGTTCTTGCGAACCAGGCCAAAATAAACCAAACTAACCATGAAAATAGCCTTAGAATTAAGGCAGTGCAATAATAATATCAATTTTTGAATGTAGCTAGAATAAACGGGTGAAAAGTTGTAATATTTTTAACAGAATATGTTAAACCGCTGTTAATGAGGCACCCAAGTTTTCTGAATTTTCAAAGTTTTTTCAACAACATCACGAACGCATCCTTTTCCTCCATGATATTCAGAAATATAATCGGCGATTACACGTATGTCAATTGTAGCATCATTGGGGCAGGCAGCTATTCCAACGGTTCGCATGATTTCCAGGTCAGGTATGTCGTCTCCCATATACAGGCAATTTTCACGTTTGATGTTGTTCTCTTTCAAATACGATTCGAAAATTGCGGTTTTATCAGAGATGTTCGTAAATATGTCAGTGATNNGTTATTGAACTTTGCCAGTATGTTTTCCATTTTTTTACTATTGATTGTCTCTCCATTCATACACCCATTGGGATTGTATCATTTCAAGATGCCCTTCATTGCACTCTTCTTTTGATCCCTTAAAGGCCGGTATTTCAAGCACCCAGTTCATCAGGTCCGTAAATCTGATCCGGTAGATCTTTCCTTCGTTGAAATCGTCACCAAAGCGCTCATAAAGAGCCATCGCAATGTCCTCGTAGTCGTTCCAGTATATAGGTAATTCGAATTCAGCCATGTCAAAGGTATCTTTTAATGTCCGTGTAATAATGATTGATCAGGTATCGTCACTTCAATTTCACCACTGATCATGCACTGGCACGCCAGTCTCGAAGTGATCTTTGGATTTATTGCCCGGTCAATGAAATCCTCCTCCTTGTCAGTGATCTCGGGCAGGTTCTCTTCCCCGTTGTCAATATAAACGTGGCATGTACTGCATGCACATACCGCCCCGCAATTATGGTGTAAATTGATGTTATTATCCAGTGCCACGTCAAGCACTGTATCGCCATCACCGGCTTCTAATTCAACTGGTTCTATTGATTCGTCCTCAAAACGAAATTTAACTTTATACATGATGGAGCCGCAAAGCTACTATTTTAAACCATTCTAAATAAAAAAATCAATTTTACTCTACCTTTGGTATTATAATTGTTAACTGTGAATACATGAAGAAGTTTTGGATCATAGCAATTGTTTCTGTTGTTCTGGGCTCGTCAGCCTCTGCGGCAGTTCCATTTGGAGACAAATTGATGGGTATGCTTGGCAGATCAATTCTGCATCCTGAGATCAATGATTGGATGGATGGGATGCGCAATGAAGGGACCGTTGAGAAATTTGACCCAAATTTGAATCTTTATTCTGTCGAGTACCGCGACCAGGGTGTTGCACTTGATTTTACAATTAATTTTATTCTCAAAGGGATACGTTTGTTTGATAAGGGCAAGATCTTTGACCGATATGATTTCGTATTGCCAAATGGTTTGCGGTTTGATATGAACATTGAGGATGTGCTGGTAGCTGACGAAAAATTTGTCTGGGATCAACTCGATCCCTACCACGTGGAAGCATATCACGACAGCCTTTCAATACTTGTTTATATGAGGAATGACCAGGTGGAGCTGGTACATCTCCGGGCGAACGACACGCTGGTCTTTCAAAAGGAGTATGAATCTGCCCGTGAATGGAAATTCCGTCTTTTCCCTGACGGGCAGTGTATTGCAGGTAAATGTATTGACAGTGCAGGAGTAATGTACTGGGGCAACGGGAAGATAAAATACTCCGGAGAATGGGATTATGGGTTTCCATCCGGTGAAGGGATCTTCATGGATTCTTTCGGACATGCGTATGCCGGTGATTTCTTTATGGGGTTTTTCTGGGGAAAAGGCGACTATCGTGATGTGGGAAACTTAGATTATTCCGGAGAATTTGTGATGGGGACAAAGACAGGGTCCGGTACCGCTATTTACAGCAATGGTTATAAATACCAGGGAGAGTGGCTGAACGATCTTTTTCATGGAAAAGGGATCTATTACCAACAAAAAGGCTACGTTTTCGAAGGGGAGTTTTATGAGGGAAAATACCACGGACAAGGAAGAATGACCTCTCCCGTTGGATACTTTAAAGGAACGTTTAAAAATGGCGTCCCTCATGGAGAAGGAGTACAGTATTCGACTGAAGGCGATGTTTCGGTGAAAGGAACCTGGATCGACGGTAAGAAGGAAGGTAAATTCGAATTCAATACCAGTGATGGCCGATCAGCGATCCTCTTTTATGAAAATGACATCGAAATAAAACGTTAATCTTCCAGAACGAGCTGAAGTACCCGTTCAGTCCTTTGTTCCATCAGTATTTTCTTGCCGCTGGCGTAATCGTTGGCAGACTTTTCCAGATCGAAGTTGAAGATTGTTTTCAATTCCAGGTTCTTTTGGATCTTGAGATCGAAAATTTCTTCCAGTTCAGCAACGACATTTTTCAGGATGCGGTCCTCTACCGTTGCGCAAACCCTGAAACTGATTGCAGAATTCTGCATCAGCGAGATCTGAATGTTATGCCTGGCGAAAATTGAAAAGATACTGCTGAGGTTGTCCTCGACAATAAACGAGAAATCCCTTGTTCTTAAAGACATCAACACCTGGTTCGCCTTAAAAATATAACATGGGACCTCGATTACATTTGAACCATTGAATGCCTGAACTTCGGTCCCTTCTTTATTTGTGTCAACAAAAGATCTGACAAATAACGGGATGCCCTTTCTTCGCAATGGCTGGATGGTCTTTGGATGGATGACCGTTGCTCCGTAGTATGCTAATTCAATGGCTTCCTTGAATGATATCTTTTTAAGAAGTGTTGTGTCCTGGATCTTTTTCGGGTCACCATTCATAACGCCATCTACATCTTTCCATATGGTCACTGATTCAGCATCCAGGCCATACGCGAAAATAGCTGCAGAATAATCTGAACCTTCCCGGCCTAATGTGACTGTCCCCAGGTTCTTGCTTCTTCCGATGAATCCCTGTGTGACAACAATTTGTCTGCTTGCAAGCAATTTTACCCTTTTGCTGATAAGATCCGTTGTGATCTCCCAATCCACTTTTCCCCTTCGGTGATCGTCGGAGGTCATGATGAAGTTTCTTGAGTCAAGCCACCGGGCTGAAATACCAACAGTGTTCAGGTAATGTGATGTAATACGTGTTGAGATCAATTCACCGAAAGCAACGATCTGATCGTAGTAAAAATCGTATTCTCCTTCAGAAGGTGGAGTGTCCAGCAGACATTCCAGTTCTACGAAAAGATTATCGACTTCATAGAAATGGTCCATTGAATTGCCTATAAGTTCATTGGTGATCCTGTCATGGAACTTTTTTACATCATTGAATATTTCTTTTGTCCTTCCATCCTGGGCTACGTACGAAGTAGCCAGTTCTTCCAGGTTGTTCGTGGTTTTTCCCATTGCAGAAATAACGACAAGGATAGACTGCCCGTCGTGCATTTTAAGGATATTCCCAACGTTTCTTACCGCATCGGCATCCTTAACCGATGCTCCTCCAAATTTAAATACCTGCATTTGTTCAATTTAGCTCTCAGTCAACGATCATTTCGTTAACATGCATTTACTGCCGTATATTCGCGCAAAATTAGGACATCTTCGTATCAATTCAGACAGAGAAATGAATAAGGTAATCACATTAAGTCAGTTTATTGCTGAAGAACAGTCAAAGGCCATGGGGGCCAAAGGCGATCTTTCCCGATTATTTGGTGACATTAAACTAGCGGCTAAGATCGTGAACAGGGACATTCGAAAAGCAGGTTTGGTAGACATCCTGGGAGAACACGGTACGGTAAACGTTCAGGGAGAAGATGTTAAAAAACTGGATGTGATAGCAAATGAGGTTTTTATTGATGCCCTGACAGCAGGTATGGATTGTTGTGCTGTGATATCAGAGGAGGAGGAGATCATCAGGCAGGTAAATAATGATGCCAAGTATATCGTGGCAATGGACCCGCTGGACGGATCTTCAAATATTGATGTAAACGCTGCTATCGGAACTATTTTCTCAATTTACAGGAGGGTGACTCCGATAGGTACTCCGGCTAAACTGGAAGATTGTCTCCAGAAAGGAACCGAACAGATCGCAGCGGGTTACGTGATCTACGGATCATCGACGATGCTCGTCTATACCACCGGAAATGGTGTCAATGGTTTTACCCTGGATGCTTCAATTGGTGATTTCTGTCTTAGTCATCCGGATATAAAAACGCCGGAACGCGGCACAATTTATTCCATAAATGAAGGGAATGCCTCGAAATTCAGCCCTGGACTGGAGAAATACATTGCCTATTGCAAAGACGTGAACAAGGAAGAGAACAGACCCTACAAAGCGCGTTATATCGGATCCATGGTCGGGGATTTTCATCGCAACATGCTTAAAGGAGGTATCTTTATTTACCCGGCTACTCAAGACGCACCTAAAGGTAAATTAAGGCTAATGTATGAATGTAATCCGATTGCCTTTATCACCGAACAGGCAGGAGGGATCGCAACTACAGGCACGCAAAGGATCATGGAAGTGGAACCTACCGAACTCCATCAAAGGATACCGGTATATATCGGTTCAAAGGAAATGATAGGTGTACTTATGGATTTCCTTCGCGAAAATTGACGAAAACAATGTTCTTAGCTTGAAGCAGTAATAAATTGTACGGCGGCTTTGATCCTTTCAACCACTTCAGCCTGACCTATAAGTTCGATCATTTCAAAGATAGGCGGACCACCTGCCTGACCTGAAACAGCAAGCCTCAGAGGCAACATCATGGCTCCTGCACCGGTATCATTCTCAGCTGCAAGCGCCTCCAGCGCTAATTTGATGGTTTCTGCTGTAAAGTTTTCCAGCTTTTCAAGATCAGCAGCCAGACGTAACATCAGATCAGAGGTGTTTGATTTCCATTTCTTCGCTATTGCCTTTTCATCATAGCTTTTTGGTTTTTCGAAGAAGAAATTTCCTGAAGAAACAATGTCACCTATGAAAGAGATCTTTTCTTTCATCAGACCGACCACTTTTTCAATATAAGCTGCATCTGCGCTCCAACCTCTAGCGGAGATGTCCGATGAGATCATTTTAGCAAGGGACTCGTTGTCCATGTCCATAAGGTATCGGTGGTTGAACCACTTTGCCTTTTCAAAGTCGAATTTGGCCCCGGATTTACTCACCCGGTGGATGTTGAATTCTTCGATCAATTCATTCAAAGAGAAGATCTCCCTATTATCTGAAGGATGCCAGCCAAGAAAGGCCAGCATATTGATCACTGCTTCAGGAAGGTATCCTGATTCACGATAACCCGAACTTATCTCGCCCGAAATCGGATCTTTCCATTCAAGTGGAAATACCGGGAATCCGAGACGGTCTCCGTCACGTTTGCTAAGCTTACCCTGACCATCAGGCTTAAGAATAAGTGACAAATGCGCAAATTTTGGCATGGTGCTTTCCCAGCCCAGGTATTTGTGCAGCAAAACATGCAACGGCGCTGATGGCAACCATTCCTCACCACGAATAAC
>DJML01000074.1 GCA_002436505.1 Bacteroidetes bacterium UBA6491
GAGCATGATGATGCCAACCGCGCATTGATGGGATCAAACATGCAACGGCAGGCAGTGCCGTTAATGAATCCGGAGGCGCCAATAGTAGGTACCGGTCTTGAGGGGCGCGTTGCCCTTGATTCCAGGGCTCTTATCACCGCCGAGGGAAATGGAGAGGTTGCTTTCGTTGATGCAACCAAGATCGTAATCAATTATGATCTTTCAGAAGATGAAGCCTCTACTACATTCGATGATGAAATAAAAACATATGTCCTGACTAAGTTCAGGAGGACAAACCAGGATACCTGCATTAACCTGAAACCGGTTGTCTTCAAAGGGCAGAAGGTCAAAAGGGGTGAAATTTTATGTGAAGGGTATGCTACCGAAAAAGGTGAATTGGCATTAGGAAGAAACCTGATGGTAGCATTCATGCCATGGCAGGGATACAACTTTGAGGATGCCATTGTTATATCTGAAAAGGTAGTTCGAAACGATGTATTTACCTCTATTCACGTTGAGGAATTTGAACTTGAGGTTCGCGATACGAAGAGGGGAGAAGAGGAACTTACCTCTGAAATACCCAATGTAAGTGAAGAGGCCGTTAAGAACCTTGATGAAAACGGGATAATCAGAACCGGAGCGGAAGTGAAAGAAGGCGATATTCTCGTNNAAGGATGCCTCTCTCAGGGCATCGCCTTCTCTTGAAGGAGTGGTCATTGATACCAAACTCTTTGCAAGACCCAAAAAGGACAAGGATCTTCGTGCTAAGTCGAAAAGAGAGGTTGAACAGCTTAAAAATAACTACAGTAAGGAGTTGCTGGCGCTGAGAAGTGTTATGGTTGACAAACTTACCAAGTTGTTGCAAGGGAAATCATGCAAGGGTATCAAGCACAAGTTTGGAGACGAAGTCATGTCAAGCGGAACAAAATTCTCGAGACAGAACATTGAGAATAACCTGTTCCCTGAAAGGAATATCTACAGGGATGAAAGCACCTATAACGTGCCTGAGGAAGTGAACCTCATTTCGGACCTGATCCTTGACAACTGGACCGCCGACGAGCATCTTAATGGTCTTATTGAAATCCTTGTGAAAAATTATTACAAGAAAAGAAATGAAATCACGGGGAACTTCAAACGGGAGCGGTTTACACTGGAAGTTGGAGATGAATTGCCGGCAGGTATTGTCCAGTTGGCCAAGGTATATGTCGCCAAGAAGCGAAAATTAAAGGTGGGTGATAAAATGGCCGGTCGACACGGTAACAAAGGTGTTGTTGCTAAAATTGTCCGGGAGGAAGATATGCCGTTCCTGGAAGATGGTACCCCGGTTGATATNNCAACCACTTGGCGGTAAAGCGCAATTTGGTGGGCAGAGATTCGGTGAAATGGAAGTTTGGGCACTGGAGGCATTTGGTGCTGCCAATGTTCTGCAGGAAATGCTAACCGTTAAATCGGACGACGTGATCGGTAGGGCTAAGGTGTACGAATCGATCGTTAAAGGTGAAAACATGTCCAGGGCCAATGTGCCTGAATCATTCAATGTTCTTGTACATGAATTGAGAGGACTTGCACTTGAAGTAACCATGGAATAATTTACAATTGACTTATCTATTAAGAAACAATATCCAATATGGCTTTTAGAAAAAATAAAAAAATATCAAGTGACTTCACCAAGGTAACCATAAGCCTTGCTTCGCCGGAATCAATTCTGGAAAGTTCACATGGTGAAGTTACACAGCCAGAAACCATTAATTACAGGACCTACAAGCCAGAAATGGGTGGCTTGTTTTGTGAAAGGATTTTCGGACCTGTAAAGGATTGGGAATGCCATTGTGGAAAATACAAAAGAATCCGTTATAAGGGCATTATCTGTGACCGTTGTGGAGTTGAGGTGACGGAGAAGAAGGTTCGAAGGGAACGAATGGGCCATATTGAATTGGTCGTTCCGGTGGCACATATTTGGTATTTCAAATCTTTGCCCAACAAGATCGGGTATCTTTTGGGTCTTCCGACCAAAAAGCTTGACCAGATCATCTATTACGAACGGTACCTCGTGGTACAACCAGGGATAAAAGAAGAGGAAGGAATCAGCACGATGGATTTCCTGACTGAGGATGAATACCTGGATATCATGGATAAACTCCCCAGGGAGAACCAGGCACTTGATGATGATGATCCCAATAAATTCATTGCCAAAATGGGAGCAGAGTCCCTGGAAATGGTACTCAAGCGTATTGATCTCGACAGCCTATCCTACAGCCTGCGACACCAGGCCGCTACGGATACTTCACAGCAAAGAAAGGCTGAAGCCTTGAAAAGGCTGAAGGTTGTTGAAGCTTTCAGGGAAAGCAAGACCAGGATCGAAAACAGGCCGGAATGGATGATAATCAGGATGGTGCCGGTTATACCTCCTGAATTGAGGCCACTTGTTCCTTTGGATGGCGGACGATTTGCCACTTCTGACCTGAATGATCTTTATCGTCGGGTGATTATCAGAAATAATCGTCTGAAAAGACTGATTGATATAAAAGCCCCTGAAGTGATCTTAAGAAATGAGAAGAGAATGCTTCAGGAAGCAGTGGACTCATTGTTCGATAATTCAAGAAAAGTAAATGCTGTCAGATCTGATGGGAACAGGGCTTTGAAGTCTCTGAGCGATATGCTCAAAGGGAAGCAAGGACGTTTCCGACAGAACCTTCTGGGTAAGCGGGTTGATTATTCAGGCCGATCGGTTATTGTGGTAGGTCCTGAGCTGAAAATGCATGAATGCGGGCTGCCCAAAAACATGGCGGCGGAGTTATTCAAGCCTTTCATTATCAGAAAACTGATTGAAAGGGGGATTGTTAAGACAGTAAAATCCGCGAAGAAGATCGTTGATCGTAAAGATCCGGTCGTTTGGGATATTCTTGAAAATGTATT
>DJML01000100.1 GCA_002436505.1 Bacteroidetes bacterium UBA6491
GTTTCCCTCTACAGCAATACGACCGGGAATGACAATAATGCATTTGGATCTGGATCATTATGGAGTAATACCATCGGCTCGGGCAATACGGCCATGGGTGGATTGGCTTTGTACAATAATGAATCCGGAAATTCAAATGTGGCCATAGGTGTGAAATCACTGCATAAAAACACGGATCGCAGTAATCTGGTCGCTATCGGTGACAGTGCACTGTATAACAATGGAACCGGAGCTACTAACTCCTTTCATTCAGTAAAAAATACTGCTGTAGGATCCAAGGCGTTGTTCGCAAACACCACCGGTTACCAAAATACAGCTATGGGCTATCAAGCACTTTGGAATAATACAATAGGTTATAATAATACCGCATTTGGTTCAGAAGCATTGAGTTCCAATACTTCGGGAGACTACAACATAGGAATTGGCGTATCAACACTTACCAACAATACAACCGGGAATGGCAATGTTGCTGTAGGCCACGAGTCGTTACAAGAAAACATTAACGGCTATGATAACACTGGATTGGGATTCAGAACACTTAACAAGAATACCTCGGGATATTATAATATTGCTTTAGGAACTGTAACGATGTATTCGAACACTACCGGATATTATAATGTCGCTATGGGTTATGCATCAATGAACCAAAATACCACCGGGTTCAGAAATGTGGCAATAGGTTCAAGAACGCTCCAGGCAAATACAACTGGCTATTCCAACGTAGCCATGGGTTTCTCTGCTCTCAATAAAAGTACAACCCAATCCAACCTTGTCGCCATCGGTGACAGCGCACTCCTGAACAATGGTACAGGTGCCACTAATGATTTGCACGGAGCTCGCAACGTTGCTGTCGGGTCTAAAGCACTATATAAAAACACAACAGGTTATAGTAATACAGCGGTTGGATGGGAAGCAATGACATCCAACACCACTGCTTATTCAAACACAGCGGTTGGCAGCTATGCACTGCAGGCGAATACCACAGGATACCTGAACGTGGCGGTCGGAACTGGTGCTTCAAGAGATAACACTACAGGAACCGGCAACACAGCACTGGGATATGTGTCCCAGAATTCCAACACGACCGGTGATGATAACACCGCAGTCGGCGGCGCGAGTCTTAACGCCAATACAACCGGAAGTCATAATACCGCTATTGGTGCGTTTAGCCTTTGGAAAAACACAACGGCCAATTTCAACACAGCGGTCGGTAAGTATTCTATGCGACTGAACACAACCGGGTATAACAACACAGCATCTGGTTACAATACGCTTTCTTCAAATACAACAGGATATGGAAACACGGCAAGTGGATATCAAGCTATGGGCTATAACACCGAGGGCTTTTATAACACGGCTACGGGATTCCAAAGTTTGTTGAATAATACCACTGGTGACTATAATACCGCTATGGGATATGGTGCCCTGGCATCCAGTACCACAGCGGTGTATAATACGGCAATGGGATCCTATGCGCTAAACGATGTGACCACTGGATCATACAACACAGCCTTTGGAGAGAGTGCAGCATCCAACACAGCTACAGGTCTTTCGTATTCTACCTTCCTCGGTTACGATGCAGAACCAAATTCAAGCACCACCGGATACACCAATAGTACTGCAATCGGTAATGGGGCACGCGTAACAGCCAGTAATCAGGTGAGGTTAGGCAACACCTCTGTTTCCTCCATAGGTGGCTATGCTTCCTGGTCCAATCTAAGCGATGGAAGATTCAAATCGAATGTCCAGGAAAATGTATCTGGACTTGACTTTATAATGCAACTGCGCCCGGTTACATATACATTGAATATCGAAAAACTCAATGAATTCATCAATGCCAACGATACCTTCGAATATACCGGATCCGATATCATTCACGTAGGATTCATCGCCCAGGAAGTAGAGGCCACTGCTCAAAGCATTGGCTTCAGTTTCAGCGGTGTGGATGCTCCTGAAAACAGCGATGATCCATATAGTCTCAGGTACTCCGAATTTGTTGTGCCGCTTGTAAAGGGCATGCAGGAGCAACAAGTAATGATCGAGGTTCAGAAATCAGTCGATGAGAATCAGCAAATACGAATTGAAGATCAACAGAAAATAATTGAAGAACAGAATATGGAACTCAAAGAATTGAAAGAGAAGCTTTCTGATTTAGAGGTCCTAATTGACCAGCTTATTCAAAAACAACAATAATATAATCGAAGAACAGAATATGAATGCAGGCATTCGGAACTCCATCCGTCGCCTGCATTCGTTTCTTTTGCTTCTCATGAATATTGAATGTGAACGATATCTTATTCATTGGTAGGTTTCACATTCCAGCCACACAACTCTTTCTTTACGAACAAACGAGTGCTTTTAGCTGATAATTGGACATTGAAGATAGGTTGAACCATGAATAACCAACAATAGGTCACATTGGAAATAGCCCAGATATGAGTTAAATATAGTTAATACGACAGTACCTCTGTTCGCTTCCCTCACACATAGGAACCGAATCATTTTACTTCTTATGTATAGAGCTAGCTGTGCGCTAGTGTAAATCATATGCCAGCCTGACTTCTATCATTTCATAGGTGCGGGGTGAGGCTACCTTTGTGATTAGCTTAATTCATGATATGAAGCGTTTAGCTTTATTTATTTGTCTGTTAACCATTGGTATGGAAAGTATTGCTCAATCCAGGCCCTGGTTTGTAGGTGTTCAACCGGGAATTACCAAAGAGAAGTTCTATATGGAAAACGAATTTGATATGAATGTCATACCAATTGTAGTTCAGACCCCTTTGACTAAGCGATTTGACCTGAGACAAGTGACTTTAGTTAATTATCATTTTGGCGAACAAAACAGATTCTCTGACATTGGGATCAATGTCATTGCTCCATACACCTTCAGAACTAAAGAGAATATCTTGGACAGGACCTATGGATTCTATTTGGGGCCAATGATTGGGGTCAGTCGAAACAATCTAAACATGCACAATACGCTCAACCTTGCCGGAGAGTTGGGTTACATGTTTGAGGCATCCAAACGTTTCACTTTGTCACTGGGAGTTCAGTATGGTCGAACCTATTTCGATTACGACAGAAGCCCAGGAGTCTGGCGTGAACATTTGGCCTTGACCAAGATCAATCTAGGGTTCTGGGTAGGTGATTGATTCTTCTTCTCCGACAGGTTCCACACTAAAACAAAAAACCATGAAGCCGTGTGCCAGGGTTGTGTTTAGCGCCCCTTGTTGTTCAATGTTTAACCAATCTTCGCCTAGTGATCCTGCTGTTTCACCTCATCTTATCGGATAAAGGGTATACATCTCTGGCTTATGGTGTTAGGATCTAGGTTCCACTCCTGATAGCAACATCCTGACAACGTACATTACAATTTACCCATGTTGCCGATCATGGCTATGATGACGGCCTTGTCAGCGGTAATTTTATTGCAGAAACTGGTGCAGCGAATTTCTTCAACTGCGTTGAAACCCGGTGCATACATGTATGTATTGTTTGTACCCCTTATAATTCCGTATTACCATACATTGACAAGAACACTGCAGCAAACGGAAGATGTGGCAAAGCACGAGTCATATTACAAGGTAACCAACTACCTGCGCACCATCCTTAAAGAAAGCCCCGATAAAAACTGGAAGCTATATTCAACGGAGTACAGCGCTCACAATTGGTGGTATATCATGCGGATGAAGAACATGGGAAGCAATTTCTCCTATACGACCAATGTGCAGGATGTCCGGTTATCCGACACCGTTCTTTGCTATGAAACCAAGGCTATGGAGAAACTGGAAGAACTGTTTGTCCTTGACACGTTGATTGGATCAGACCTTTACCTGGCGGTGCCGAAGGAACAGGAAAAGCAATAGCCTCAATATAATTAATGCTATCTGAGGGATTTTAAAGTCCCTATTTGTTTAAGTTAGGCATAGTTCCGACATTGAATTGAATTATTTGTTTCAAATGTTACCTTGTGTTAACGCTGTAGTTATTCAAATTAGACATTTCTTTGTCTTTTTATAATAGCTTCTGAATTTTCCAGAAGGATAATTCGAGCAGCCAGTGTGACCAGCCAAAACCATGCATTTTGTTATCCGAAGCTTTTCTTCTGATGCCTTTATTATATAGAGAAAATGATGGATTGTTCAGCGTTTTTCCTTTTCTATTTTCACCTTTTCCAAAGGGATAAACCGGACTTCCTGACGAACACTTTGCCCTGTCAGCATAAACTTCTCAACCTGGTTTTATTCTCAAAAAAGCTCGGGTAACTTAATATTACGTTTATTGCGGAAGTATTCTTATATGATTTTGATTGTAAATATGTTATGGTGTAAATAGCCATAGAATAACCGGACATTTTCAACACGCAACTTCACCTTATTCTTCACCTATTCTGGCCTGAAGGTTGAAACCGGATCCGATGAGATTACACGAAATATTACAACAATGAAGAACAAGGTCATGTCAGCCCGTCGAATTATGCTAAATCGTTGTTTTATACTGATATATGTCATGATTTTAACGTAGTTCTTTTACATAGATTTGTCACACATAGATAGTACTGATCTGCTTATACAAGTTTGGAAAGTGACAGTATTTACCCCAAAATCAAATAAGATCCTTCAAGATCAATTCTCAGAAATATTCTTTATCGGGATAATTAGCTTTTTTAATTGGCACCGTTTTCTTGTCGGGGCCAGTAGATTCATTCGAACATTTAATGCAAACCCGACTAAGTCCTTTGTTCTCTTAGTCGATCAGGAAATAATAAGGCACACAGTCATATCGAATCTGACGATGTGCATGAATCATAATAAACTAGTATATGAAAAGAATTACTTTATCCCTCATGTTTTTATTAATGGGGTTAGGTGCTCTGGCACAGGTCCCAAAATCTTTTAATTTCCAGGCCGTGGTTCGCGGTTCAGATGGAAAGATCTTACAGAATAATGATGTGTCTTTTCGATTCAGTATTCTACAGACTTCCGCTTTGGGAACTCCGGTTTACGTCGAAAGACAGTCGACGACAACTAATGATTACGGTTTAGTGAATCTACAGATAGGCAATGGAACGGTCCTAAGTGGAGACATGGGAAATGTTGAGTGGGGGCAGGATAAATTTTACCTTAAAGTGGATCTGGATGAAAATGGTGGTACCTCTTTTACCGACATGACTGTTCAGCAACTTGTATCGGTCCCTTTCGCTTTGCATGCTGAAACGGTATCTAACTCCGATAACGATTCAACCAACGAATTGCAGACTTTAGTGAAAAATGGGTTTGTGATTACGTTGTCCGATGGCGGTGGTATCATCAATCTAAATGATGATGATGCGCAAAATGAGTTGCAGCAGATCACACGTGTTGGAGACAGTCTGGTTCTTTCCGGAAATGGAGGAATGGCAAGTGTTCTTGATGATGATTCTGACCCGACCAATGAATTTCAAACGTTAAGCAAATCAGGAAATAACATAATCCTGAGCGATGGTGGAGGATCCGTTGATGTATCGGATAACGACAGTGATCCTAACAACGAAATCCAAACATTAAGCCGAAACAACACCACGATCAGTTTATCTAACGGTGGAGGATCATTTACTGACCGGGTCAACGATGCGGACAGCAGCACGACCAACGAGATCCAGACCATCAGTAAGTCTGGGAATACCGTTACTCTTTCCAATTCCGGAGGATCATTTACCGATGAAGTATATGACGGAGATTCCAGTGCAACCAATGAATTACAAACGATCAGTTTATCCGGGAATACCGTAACACTTTCCGATGGAGGAGGATCGTTCAATCTGACCACCGGATATGATGGTGACAGTAGCAGCACGAATGAGTTGCAAATGATATCCAAGTCCGGGAATACCGTTACGCTATCTAAATCTGGTGGTTCGTTTACGGATGATGTGTATGATGGGGACTCAAGCGTCACAAATGAACTACAAACATTGTCCCGTTCAGGGTCAAACCTTATCTTGTCCGATGGAGGAGGTACAGTTAATATAAGTGATGCGGACAGCAGCACGACCAACGAGAT
>DJML01000048.1 GCA_002436505.1 Bacteroidetes bacterium UBA6491
GACCAGATGGCTGTTCACGTACCTCTCGGTAATGCAGCGATACTGGAAGCGCAGATATTAATGCTTGCGCCTCATAATATCCTTAACCCGGCAAACGGAGCACCTATTGCAGTACCTTCCCAGGACATGGTACTTGGACTTTACTACCTCACTAAAGGAAGAAAGCACACCAAAGATGTTCCTGTAATTGGAGAAGGACTTACATTCTATTCGGCCGAAGAAGTTTATATCGCTCACAACGAGAAGCGTGCTGACCTTCATGCAAATATCAATGTAAGAACTGAGGTTATGGAGGATGGAGAGATCGTTAGTAAAATGATCGAAACTACGGTCGGAAGAGTGATCTTCAATCAGCATGTCCCTGCAGAAATGGGATTCATCAATACCCTGCTTACTAAAAAGTCGCTGCGTACCATTATCGGTGATATGGTGAAGAACGTTGGTGTGGCAAAAGCAGCAAAGTTCCTTGATGATATTAAAGATCTTGGATTCCAGTATTCCTTCCACGGCGGACTTTCATTCAACATTCAGGATGTTGTACTTCCTGATGAGAAGGACGATCTGATCGACAAGGCAAAAACTGAAGTTGAAGAGATCTGGTTTAACTACAATAACGGGTTTATTACAAACAACGAACGTTATAACCAGGTGATCGATATTTGGACACGTATCAATTCACGTGTTTCGGATGCGCTTATCAACAAACTGGCAAACGATAATCAAGGTTTCAACCCTATCTATATGATGCTTGACTCCGGTGCAAGGGGTTCTAAAGAGCAGATTCGTCAGCTAGGCGGGATGAGGGGACTTATGGCAAAACCACAGAAGAAAACAGGTGTTGGGGGTACCGGTGAGATCATCGAGAACCCAATCCTTTCTAACTTCCGTGAAGGTCTTTCCATCCTTGAATACTTTATATCTACGCACGGTGCCCGTAAGGGTNNCTGCGTACATTCCACGTGGGTGGTACGGCGTCAAACATCGCATCTGAAAGTGAAATGCGTTCTAAATTCGAAGGTACTCTTGAGTTTGACGAAGTTAAAACGGTAACACGAATTAATGAAGAAGGTGAAAAGGTTGAGATTGTGATCGGTAGATCAGGGGAGATAAGAACACTGGATTCCAAGTCCAAAGAGATCCTTACTACCTACAACATACCTTACGGATCTATTCTTCATGTTGAAGATAAGAAGAAAATCAAGAAAGGTGACCTGATCTGTGCATGGGACCCATATAACGCTGTTATTGTGTCTGACCAGGAAGGTAAAATAGAATTCGTGGATATCCTTGAAGGCATTACTTTCCGTGAGGAGATCGATGAGCAGACAGGATACAAGGAAAAAGTACTGACCGAACACAGGGACAAGAAATTGATCCCGGCACTTCATCTTGTGAACAAGAAAGGTGAAACCCTTAAGGAATTCAACCTTCCGGTAGGTGCACACATCTCGGTCAATTCAAATGATAAGATCAAAGCAGGTACCATTCTTGCTAAGATCCCACGTGTTCTTGGTAAAACGGGTGATATCACCGGTGGTCTTCCAAGGGTAACGGAGCTGTTTGAAGCAAGGAACCCTTCAAACCCGGCTGTAGTTGCTGAGATCGATGGTGTGGTAAGCTATGGTGGAATCAAAAGAGGAAACAGAGAGATCATCATTGAGTCCCGTGAAGGAATTCAAAAGAAATATCTTGTATCTCTTTCTAAACACATCCTTGTACAGGATAACGATTACGTTAGAGCAGGTACACCGCTTTCTGACGGTGCGATCACTCCAAGGGATATCCTTGCGATTGAAGGTCCTGGTGCTGTTCACCGTTATGTAGTGAATGGGATACAGGAAGTATACCGTCTGCAAGGGGTGAAGATCAATGATAAGCACATTGAAGTTATCGTACGACAGATGCTTCAGAAAGTGACCATTGTTGATCCGGGAGATACCAAGTTCCTTGAAGGTGAAGCGGTAGATAAATTTGATTTCAAAGAAGAGAATGACTGGATCTATGACAAGAAAGTTGTTGTGGATGCCGGAGATTCGAATGAATTGAAAGCAGGACAAATTGTTTCACTGCGTAAACTACGTGACGTGAACTCTGTATTGAAACGTAAGGATCTTAAACCCGTAGAGGTAAGAGATGCGATCCCATCTACCTCAGAACCGTTGTTGATGGGTATCACCAAAGCATCTTTGGGAACCTATAGCTTCTTGTCTGCAGCGTCATTCCAGGAAACCACCAAGGTGCTTAACGAAGCAGCGATCTCAGGAAAAGTGGACGAAATGCTCGGCTTGAAGGAGAACGTTATCGTTGGACATCTTATCCCGGCAGGAACGGGTATGCGAGAATATGAGGATATTATCGTTGGCTCGAGAGAAGAATACGACCTGCTCATGTCTTCTAAGGAAGAAGCAAATGAGCAAACAGTCGGTGAAGTGGAAGCAGCCGGTAAATAATTATAAATTGATTGCAAAAAACCCTGGCACAATTTTGTTGTCAGGGTTTTTTATTTGAACTTAGCTCTGAAATGGCAGAAGAAAAAAAACAAGGGTCACAGATCGACATTGAATTGTCCGAGGAAGTTGCAGATGGCATCTATTCAAATCTGGCAATTATCTCACATTCGAATTCAGAATTTATCGTTGATTTTGTTAAAATGCTTCCGGGAATACCTAAAGCTAAAGTTAAATCAAGGATAATTCTTTCACCTCAGCATGCTAAAAGGCTTCTGATAGCCTTAAGTGACAATATCGAGAAGTTCGAGGATAATTTCGGCCCGATCGAATTGCATGAAAGCATCCCTGAATTTCCGATGAATTTCGGAGGTCCTGCGGGAGAAGCATAACATTCTATTGTAATTAATGGATTGATATGACACTACACTAGGTGATCTATCGTTAGATTTGTGTAGTAAGAAGTCCATAAATGATTAAACGGTTTTTTTCTCTTTTAGTGTTTACCTGCGTTTTCGCTGTAATGAGCGCTGCGCAGAAACCTATTGGAATTGGACAGTGGCGTACCCACCTGCCTTATAACTCGGTTTACTCCATTGCTGAAGCTCCGGGCATCCTTTATGTCGCCTCTGAGGCTTCCTTCTATTCTTTTGCCCTTAATACAGGTGAGATCGAACTGTTCTCCAAAGTTGATGGATTCTCCGATGTTGAGATAAGCAAACTGGCTTATTACTGGGAGAAGGACCTGCTATTTATTGGGTATAAGAACACCAATATCGATCTTCTGATCAATGGAAAAACCATTGTGAACATTCCTGAGGTCTTTCGAGAGACCATCGTAGGTGAAAAAGAGATAAACGACGTCTATTTCTATAAAAATATTGCATACGTTTCTACCTCTTTTGGGATCATCGAGGTAGATATTGCCAAGTTTGAGATCAAAGGGGATTACCGGAGAATAGGTCCGATGGGGCAGCAGGGAAAGATCACCCCCGTTTCTTCTACTTGTGTTTTAGGAGGGGTCATTTATGCTACGACTCCTGATGGTGTCGTGAAAGCAGACATCGATGCAAATCTTTCGGATGCGAATTCATGGACTTTGGAACTGGCTTCCATATCTTCTTTCGGCGGAGGTAAGATGATTGACTATAACGGGGAAGTGTATGCTACGGTCGATACCATTCTACGTGTTTATGACGGAAATACCTGGGATTATTTCAATGGCCTGAACCAACGTCTCACCGCTAGCCTGGACGTGAACCGTAATAAACTGGTAGTGGTCCAGACGAACGGCATTTGGCTGGTAGATCAGAATGGCAACAAATCCTTATATGACCTGCAGTACATGAATTATGCCACCATAGATAAAAGTGGTTATATATGGACAGGTGGAAACGGAACGGGATTGATTGTTAGAGATGATGTCGGAGAAACGGGATACATCCAGCCCAATGGTCCTGTATCTATTTCTTCCTTTGCGATCAGGCAGTTCAATGGCGATATGTGGGTGCTTGGTGGCGGTGTGACGCCAACATGGAGCCCTGCATTTAACAATTCAGGGGTCTATAGATTCGCTAATGGGGTTTGGTATAATTTCAGAAAAGACAAACCTTCTCTTTTGGCTATGCGTGATTTTATCAGTATGAGTACCAATGAAGGTACGAATGAAATGTTTCTAGGGACACATGCTTTTGGTCTCGCACATATAAAGAACGGCCAGGTCCAAGCCATCTATAATGAAAACAATAGTTCCTTGAGAAAGGATCTTGGCGGATTTGTACGCTGTCCAGGCGTAGCACTTGATGAAGGCAATAATCTTTGGGTGACAAATTTTAACGAAGACGCAAATCTTGAATCCCTTTCTGTGAGAAAGGCTAACGGTTCCTGGAAAAAATTCACACTTCCTGACGGACGTGCGGGTAAACTGATAATTGATGAAGATGGCCAGAAATGGATGACCAGCCCTAATAACGGAGGCATCGGGATAATGGTCTTTAAAGAACTTAACGGGATTGATGGCAAAGATACCCGAAGCAGGATCCTTACAACAGGAGAAAGAAGCGGTGATCTTCCGAGCAACAGGGTCAATGTACTACTGTTGGATGAGGACGGAGAGATATGGGTCGGGACGGAAGAAGGACTGGCTATTTTTTATAATCCTTCAAATGTGTTTGAAGGTGGACTCGATGCCGATGCACAGCAGATCATCATTGATGACGGCAAAGATATCGGATATCTCCTCGGGACAGAAGTGATCAATGACATGGCCCTCGATGGTGCCAACCGTAAATGGGTCGCAACAAATACTGGGGTATGGCTGATCGAGGAAGATGGTTCAAAAGTGCTGAAGCATTTTACAATTAGAAACAGTCCGTTATTGTCAAATACTGTGAACTGTGTCGGGATAGACCAGAAAACAGGTGAAGTTTATTTCGGAACTGATAAGGGCATTATCTCCTATAGGGGGGATGCCACTGAAGCAGGAGAATTTCATGGTGATGTGGTAGTGTTCCCGAATCCAGTGCGCGAGAATTACCACGGCGTGATAACAATAACCGGTTTGCCTAGGAATGCCACTGTTAAAATAGCGGATGTTGCAGGAAGGGTAGTTTATGAAATGGTGTCCGATGGTGGAACAGCCGTTTGGAACGGGTTGTCTTTCAGTGGCGAACGACCGGCAACCGGGGTTTACCTTATCTTTACTGCCAATGAAAATGATGAGGATGCTCTTGTAAGTAAACTGCTTATCGTGAATTGATCAATGCTTCATAAAACACGCGGAATCGTTCTTCATAACACAAAATTCAGTGAATCGAGTGTAGTGACAAAGATCTATACACGTGAATTCGGACTGCGGTCTTTCTTGATCAACGGTGTCCGAAAAGGCAAAGGGAGCATTCGTCCGTCTCACCTCTTGCCGCTCAATCTCCTGGAAATGGTCGTTTATCACAAAGAGGGTCATGGATTGCAGCGGATCAAAGAATTGAGATGTGATCCACAACTCAATGATCTGCCCTTCAATGTAGTGAAGAACAGCATCGGCATGTTTATCAGTGAGCTATTGAACCAGGCGCTTGACGACGAGGATCCAAATGAGGACCTTTTTGATTTTGCAGAATCATTTATTTGTCTGCTGGATATGGAACATGAGAACCTGGCAAACCACCCGTTGTGGTTCATGGTCCAGCTTTCACGTTATCTTGGATTTTCACCTGACAGGATAAGAAGGACCAAGGACATGGTCTTTAATCTGGAAGACGGAGAATTCACGCTGCCTGTTTCAGCTACTTCTTCTTGTATGAGCCTGGAGAATTCAATGTGTTTTGCAGAACTGCTCAATTCACCAATCGATGTCCTTCATGAAATGAAGATCCCAAAAAATGTGCGCTCAAAATTGTTGGATGACCTGATCATTTATTTTAAGATCCATGCACTTCACGGCCGCACCTTGAGATCGCATGAGGTGTTGAAATCAGTTTTCAGCGAATAGTTTAAAGTGGTCATATATTTGAACACTATTTTGGATAGTATTAAAATTACACAGATCGATAATTCATTGATATTGAGCATTAAATGGCTTTTTGGCATGCTTGTTGAAATGATTTATATCAACTAAGACCTAAAGATGATGAAAACATTTAAACTTCGTTACCTCGTTTTACTTTCTCTGACTATTGGTTCCTGCAGCAAATACGGTTATGTTAGGTTAAACTATCCGCAGGCTCCGTCAGCTTATTTGCCTGAAGGTGTTACAACGGTTGCTGTCGTCAATCGCTCCTTGACCAAAGAAGAGGACAAACAACGCAGGATTATTGAATCTGTGGCTACGGCAGAGGTGGCGGGCTCGGACAGGCTGGCATCTGATGAGGCTATAAAAGGTGTATATGATGGCATTCAAGGCCATGGGGAGATAAAGATCGTAACGCCACAAAATTCAAAAGAATACGGAACCGGTACGCGCGAAACACCCGAAGTGCTCAGTTGGGAGCGGGTTACTGAAATTTGCGATTCTTCGGAAGCAGATGTACTGCTGGTTCTGGAGACCTTTGATTCAAATTCAGACCTGTTATTTTCAGCTGCCGCTGAACAGGTATCGTCTGTATTGAACTCCGGAAAACCAAGTGGTCGAATCCCAACGCAGGCCAGGGTTAATGTCAGATGTTACTGGCGGCTTTATGATCCTAAATCCAGGACCATAACCGATCAGTTTCAGCAAACATATATTATGACATTTGACGTGGTGGGGGATATTGCACCTCTTGATGCTCTGCCAAGAACCGCATATGGCGCTGGAATGGATTATATCCAACGCTATTTGCCCGGATATTATACGGTAAGTCGACAGATGTATAAAAAAGGGAAAGGGAATGATAAGCAGGTATTTAGGTCGGGTTGGAGAAGCGCTGAAGTGGCTCAATGGGAAAATGCCATCGAAACCTGGAAAAGAGTTGTTGAAAATGGTAGCCGCAAATCAGCTGGTCGGGCAGCACTGGATATTGCTGTGGCCTGTGAAGTGCTTGGTGACACCGATCAGGCACTGACATG
This sequence comes from Bacteroidetes bacterium UBA6491, assembly GCA_002436505.1. Taxonomy (GTDB): domain Bacteria; phylum Bacteroidota; class Bacteroidia; order NS11-12g; family UBA9320; genus UBA6491. Next base: position 6,993 of record DJML01000048.1, read on the forward strand.
GGCCAGACGATCATATGAGGAATTCGGGAATAAACTGGGCAGGGAGTATGCAAAGGTTCTACTGCAAAGAAAAAGTCTTAATTTCTAGTGCCACCAAGCCATAACCTGATTTGATTTTGTGTGTTTCAATCAGCCCTGATCTGATCAGGTTTAAGATATTATACAGAATAGTAAGTAAAAATTTCATTATTTTGAGGAAGTCACCCGGTCGATTCGTACAATGAAAAAGGCACTCATTTTTCTGCTGGTAGTTGTTTTTGCTATTGTTATTGCATGTGTCTATGGGATAGTCCATGATGAACTTACATATACCATTTCAGCAGAGTATTACACAAAATTCAAATTCCTTCAGTTCGGATTGTACGATTCCTTTGTTCCTGGTCAGGTGAACAATCCCAGGTTAGATGTCATTGTCGTAGGTCTGATGGCTACCTGGTGGATGGGATTGCTGATCGGATCAGTGCTCGGTATTGCTGGATTGATCTACCTGGACACAGAGCAGTTTTTGCGCATATCGATCAATGCTTTCCTGCTGGTTGTTTATACGGCCTTTGCTTTAGGCCTGGCAGGTTTGGCCTATGGGAAATTATACCTTGCAAGAAAGGGAGTTAACTGGTCTCTGCCTGAAAATCTGGTGAATACCGCGGATTTCATTTCGGTAGGTTCCATGCACAACTTTAGCTATGCAGGAGGAGTACTTGGTTTTATAATAGGTATGATGTACCTGCGCAGTCGCAGAAAAAGCAAACAAAAATCATAACGATAAAATGAAAGTCAATAGGATGGATTAGTTTACATCCACTAATTTTGGGGCAAGTTTAAAAGTCATGGATTACAGAGTAGAAAAAGACAGCATCGGGGAGATCAATGTACCCGCGGATAAATACTGGGGTGCGCAGACGCAACGTTCATTTGAGAATTTTAAAATTGGCAATCAGTTGATGCCGATAGAACTGATACGTGCATTTGCGGTATTGAAAAAGTGCGCTGCACAGGCAAATTACGAGTTAGGCGTTCTTGACAAGGAAAAATGTGACCTGATTGGTCAGGTGTGTGATGAGATAAGAAATGGAAACCATGACGACCAGTTTCCTCTGGTGATCTGGCAAACAGGTTCAGGCACGCAGTCGAATATGAATGTGAATGAGGTCATTGCCAACAGAGGGCACGTGATAAAAGGAGGAAAACTTACGGATAAGGATAAGTTTCTCCATCCCAATGACGACGTGAATAAGTCTCAATCTTCCAATGATACATTTCCGACGGCTATGACGATCGCCGTTTATCAGCAGATGGTAGATTTTGCCATACCGGGGCTACAGGTACTGAAAAATACATTCAAGAAGAAAGCAAGAGAATTCAAGGATGTGGTCAAGATCGGCAGAACCCACCTTATGGATGCCACACCGTTGACTCTGGGACAGGAGTTCTCAGGATATCGCAGACAACTTGAGATGAGCATAAGCGCAATAGAAAGTGCAATGGTGACAGCATCTGAGCTTGCCCTTGGGGGTACAGCAGTAGGTACAGGACTTAATACTCCGAAAGGATACGCTGAACTTGTCGCAGAGCTGATCGCCGCTGAGACGGCATTGCCTTTGGTGACAGCAGAGAATAAGTTTGAAGCGCTTGCTGCTCACGATGCAATGGTCGAACTTCATGGAGCACTAAAAAGGGCGGCAGTGAGTTGTATGAAAATTGGCAACGATATTCGCTTGCTGGCATCCGGGCCAAGAAGTGGTATTGGTGAAATAATTATCCCAGCCAATGAACCTGGATCATCGATCATGCCAGGAAAGGTGAACCCGACACAGGCAGAAGCCCTGACCATGGTATGTGCACAGGTAATGGGAAATGACGTGGCAGTTTCTGTAGGTGGCAGTTATGGCCATTTTGAACTGAATGTTTTCAAGCCAATGATCGCAACGAACCTATTACAGTCAGCACGATTGCTTGGCCAGGCCTGCTTGAGTTTCAATAACCATTGTGCAGAAGGGATCCAACCGAATTACGCAGAGATAAAGAACAAACTTGACAACTCACTGATGTTGGTGACAGCTTTGAATACGCACATCGGTTATGACAATGCAGCCAAAATAGCGAAGAAGGCATACGCTGATAATTCTACGCTCAAGGAAGCAGCACTGGCCCTTGGATTGCTTACCAGTGACCAATTTGATGAGTGGGTACGTCCTGAGAATATGGTTGGCGAGATCAATATTCATTAACCCATCGGATAAAACGAGATTTCGTTTACACCTTAAAGACAAAAGCTTCGGGAAACAAGAAACCATTTCTGTCCGAAGCTTTTTTTTTACTGATAATCCATGATTCTACAGATGCCTGATTTAAAGTCATTTGTGTCTTGATGGTGGTCAATTGTGGCCACTTCCTCCATGGAATATGATGCCAAAAGTTTTCATACTGATTACGGACGGTCCAAAACATTGGTCTGTATGTTATTAGATTACTGTTCTACAGTGTTCTAAATACGACATTTAGAATGCGTTGATCAAGAATCAAATTCAGAAAAAATGGAAAAACAAAAGTCTCAGAAACCCGATAATTTCAACCTTTTCTCATTAAGAATCAGGGAACTTTATAAGTATATCGCAAGCAGTTACCAGGAGTTTTATGAAAGAACAGGAATCCCTAAAACTTCACTTAACAGCTACCTGAAGCCAGAAAGGCCCAGTAAGCCAGGTTCGGATTTTTTTCTGCTTATCAAAGATAAATTTCCTGAGATCGATCTGAACTATCTATTTACCGGTAAAGGAGCACTTATAATGCCATTGGAACTGGCGCTAAACAACATGTATGAACCGGAACCGGAATACAGCGATCCATACAATATCAGAATTATCAGGAGCCATCAGGAACTCATGGAAGCACATAAGGAACTTATTGCATTGCTGCACAAAAGATTGCAAAGGGACACGGACCTTGGCTGATCGTTACGTTGTGGTTACCGGTACGGATCGGCCGTTGTTCAATATTTGATCATTAGAAGAACTCAAGGTGTCGAAGAATAGTTATCTTTATGGCTTATTATCTGAATTAAATATTTGTAAAATGAAAAGAGCTCTGAAGATACCTTCTGCATTCACTCTGATTATCGCTTGCTTATTCTCGGTTAAAGTATATAGCGGGAACTTATCTTCTTTCGACGTGTCACCATCCTATTCGACAAAATCGGGCTTAACAGTGACCGGTCAAAGTATTGCATCTGTAAATAAAATGATGGTGAGCTTTGATGTGGAGGTCAGGGCTCTGAGCTACAACATATACGGATGTATAGATGCAAGCCTGAAAATACCGGTAGTACTGAGGAATCATTCCGGAACACCTGTTACCTCGGTGCCTTTGATGACCATTGACGGGACTGATACCTCTTATGAAACACTTTCCGTGAGTCTGGATCCCGGAGATACAGTGATCGTATTTCTTGCGGATTCAGTAAAGAAAAATGTGGAAGGCGCATACCTAGTTAGGGTCATTCTTACAACCCTGGATGACAAGCAAAGCAACAACATTGCGAATATCCTGTTTCATTTTGACAGAACCCCCGAGCCAAAGTTTAACGCAAGTGAAGTTTGTGCCGGTGATACATCAATATTAACGAACCAGACAAATACTTCAGGATTCAAAAGCACGAGTTATAAATGGCGACTGAGCACAGGTGACAGTGCCACAACCATGCACGTAAATTATTTCTTCCAGGTACAGGATCCCCTGATCGGGGAGTCATTTATGGCAACGCTCGTCTCTTATGTCGAAGGATGCAGGGATTCAGTAACAAAAGAGGTAGTCATCAACCCCATCCCTGACGCAACCTTTGACCACGAGACCAGTGGCCGGGAATTGCTGATCACGAATGTGAACCATACCGGTTCCGGGTCATCGTACACCTGGGATTTTGGGGACGGCAGTACGTCCAAGGAGATGAAACCATCGAATCTTTACGATCAATATGGTAGTTATGAAATTTGCCTTACGGTCGTTACTTCAGATGGTTGTGTAAGTGAATATTGTGAGAACATTGAATTTTCACTGGGGATCAAAGGCCTAAAGACAGGCGATCTGAAAATTAACCTAACGCCCAACCCTACTGCAGGAAATGTTAAGGTCGAAGGCCTTCTGGGGTATGTTAATCAAAGAGGTTTTAGCATTTCGGTCTTTACACTTCATGGTCAAAAACTCAAAAGCTTTGAGAACACCGATGCTCTGGATGTGAGTGACCTTGCAAGCGGATCATATATTGTTCAGGTCACAGGAAATGATCTGAATTTAGCGATGCGCATGTTGGTGAAATAGATATTTCACGTAAAATGCTATGCACGCTTTATCCTACTTCGTATCTTCGAAACATACTAGAACGAATTGAAATTCAGGTACCTCTTATATCCGTTTGGTCTTATCTATGGCCTGATACTTGCAGCCCGCAACAAGATCTTTGATCTTGGGCTTATTCGTCCGATCGAATTTGATATCCCTGTGATCGGGATAGGGAACCTGGAGGTTGGGGGCAGTGGGAAAACGCCTCATATTGTTTATCTGATCGATTTATTGAAGGACGAGTATAACGTGGCTGTCCTGAGCAGAGGATATGGTCGGAAAACAAAAGGTTTTGTAGATGTCACTACTTCATCTGTGTCACAGGATGTTGGTGATGAATCACTGATGATAAAAAAGAAATTTCCGGACATTGCAGTAACGGTATGTGAGAACCGGCCTTTGGGTATCGCGCAGATGCTACAGCACTATCCGGCCACGGACGTGGTTCTGCTTGATGATGCATTTCAGCACAGGTACATAAAACCGGGTTTCTCAATTCTTCTTTCAAGTTATGGAAAGCCCTTTTTCATGGATCTGGTGCTTCCTGCAGGAAATCTCCGGGAATTCAGGTACGGCTATAAAAGAGCAGACCTTGTGGTCTTCAGCAAAAGCCCTTCAGACCGATCAAAAGCCCAAACGACTTTATACAGATCAAAAACCAGGTCAGGAACGATAAAAACCACTTTTACAAGTTTAAAGTATACAGACCCGATTCTTGTGAACGGACCTGAAACAGAACCCGTGAATGCAGTGGTAGTAACAGGAATAGCTAACCCTGTGCCACTCATGAAACACCTTGATGAACGTTTTGCCGTGATAAAACACCTGAAATTCGGAGATCATCATCGTTTTAATACCTCAGACGTTCGAGAAATGGTAAGATGGCTGGGCAAGGTTTCTCCCTGTGTGATGATCACCACCGCCAAAGACTGGGTGAAACTAGAACCTTTGTTCAGCGATCTCTCTGAAACAAGCGTTTTTGTTCAGGATATCAGCGTAGAGCCATATGATGATGTCATCGAAAATGAGGTAAGATCATTTATTCGTGACTTTGATACCGGTGATGAATAAAGTAAGACCAAAAAAACAACTGGGTCAGCATTTTCTTGTTGACGAGAGTTATGCTAAACGTGTCGCAGACATTACTGATCGGTTCACGACAGACAATTTGCTTGAAATTGGCCCTGGCATGGGTGTGCTTTCCAAATTCCTCAATGAGAAGAAGAAGAATCTTAGACTGATCGAGATCGATCGGGAATCTGTTGAATATCTTCAAAAAAATTACCCGGAAATAGAGGTAATAGAAGGAGATTTTCTCCGGTATGACCTTGCAAAATTAGATTGGTCTGAATTTGCCATAATCGGGAATTTCCCATATAACATCTCCTCCCAAATAATCTTTAAAGCACTTGAGAACCGTGAGCTCGTTACAGAGATCGGCGGGATGTTCCAACTTGAGGTAGCACAACGACTTGCAGCTGAACCTCACAGTAAGATATATGGGATACTATCCGTACTGCTCCAGGCATTTTATGATGTAAGTATTGAGTTTAAAATACCACCGGGAGTTTTCAATCCCCCACCAAAGGTGATGTCCGCAGTAATAGTTGCAAAGCGTAAGAAAGAATTCGTTTTGCCATGTGACGAAAAACTCTTCTTTAAAGTAGTAAAAGCATGTTTCAATCATCGCAGAAAAACAATTGCAAATAATTTAGTGCGATTTAACATCCCAAGAGACTTACTGCTTCAAAATCAATTTGCTAAATTGCGGGCGGAGAACCTGAATGTTGATTCTTTCGTAGAACTAACCAACTTTGTCTCCCATCAAATTGAAAAGTGATGCAACGCTTTGAGCTGACAAAAGAATTTATTCAGGAATTCATCGAGATGATCGTGAATGAGGATCACGATGAATTACATGATGTCCTCAATTTGCTTTATCCTGCGGATATAGCTGAGATATTCGACAGCCTGAATCTTGAGCAGGCAGTTTTTATCACAGGACTGCTTGAAACCAGCAAAAAGGTAGATGTTCTTGCTGAACTGGAACCGGATGTTCAGAAAAGGTTCTTTGTAGGTTTCACAACGGAAGAGATCGCAACCGAATTCATTCAGCATATGGATTCCGATGATGCGGTTGATATTCTTAGCTTACTTGACGATGATGAAGCCAGGGCCGTCATTTCAGCTATACCTGACAATGAGCAATCGCTTAATCTCACCAGGATGCTACGGTATCCTGACAACAGTGCCGGAGGTTTGATGGCGCGGGAGTTGATCAAGGTAAATGTAAACTGGACCATT
>DJML01000112.1 GCA_002436505.1 Bacteroidetes bacterium UBA6491
GTTGGCCTTGTCTTCAAAGCTATAGTCAATTATTGCCATGATCTTATGTCGTACGTCAAGGCCCTCCAAAGGATATAGTGTTCTAAGGTTTGGCTGGTTCGCCTGTATCAAAGCTGCCTGTGAGTTAATGTTACTACCGGTACCATCTGCAAACTGAAGCGTATAGTTCACACTAGCAGAAACACGTCCTTTGCCTCTGAGTTCATATTCCGTACGGAACGATTTAGAAGTAGAGAAGTCAATGTTTGAATATGTGTTATAAGAAATAGGATACGCCTGATACACACGGATAAGTCCGAAATCGTTTCTGTTCTCAGAGTACTGTGCGATAATACTAATGGCGGAGTTGTCATTCAGCTTTTGTTTGAATCCAAGCTCGTAGTTAGTACGGATACGAGGTTTTAAAGAACCATTGGCGATAGTTCCACCCTGAGTTTGCTCAAGGAAGTATATCTGATTTATTGGCAGGAATGTTGCTCCGTCAGTAGGTCGCTGAGCCATCACATCATAGTTCGCAAAGAACTGTGCTTCGGTTGTGATAGGGAAAGAGAACCATACCCTTGGAAGGACATTGATCTGCGGATCGTAATCAACAAACGATTTGCTTGTGATAACTTGATTCTGAGGGTTGACCAACATTGGTTGAATTCTTCCACTTGAGGTTTCAACAGCAATAACGTCCGGGCTGCTTACCTGGATACCGTTTGCATCGTACCAGGTGTTGTCCTTACGGTAACCGACGATTCTTGTTGGTTGTTCAGTGTTATTCACATAAACGGCATAATCATCACCTATTCCGTCAGGGTGACTTACAGGATTTCCGCTTAGTGAGGTCACTTCACCTTTGGTAACAATCGGATATAGTGAATATGGATCTTTAAGAACGCTTTGGTTCGCGTCATAACGTTCAACACGAACTCCAAGACGGAAGATCAGATCTTTAAATGCAAATTTGTCCTGCACCCATGCTGCACTGTATATAGGAGCAAAGGAACCTACCGCTCTTTTCTGAGGATCGTTCAGGAAGGCTTCCAGAGATGGCTGAACACGCTGTCTTTTGCCTTTATAGTCATATCCGTAATATGAAATGAAAGTATTCCCGTTGTTCCAGAGATCATCAGCGCTAAACATATCGATATCGAAATCATCCGGAGAGAGTGAATTTATATCTATGTAACTTGTTTCAGAAATATTAAGCTTTTGTCTGAGGTTTTTATCGAAAGTGGTCTGGTTCTCCCGATTAACACGGACATTGTAATTTACAGTGTCAAGGAATCTGCCTTGATCGTCATATTTATGAATACCTCCATAAATGATATCTTCACTTGTGGTCTTCTCAAGATCTTCAATGTGACGGTTGGTAAGAAGTGGCATCAACTGCCATAGCTGAGTAGCACCAACGGCATACCGGCTTGCAATATTCTGTTCGTACTGAATACCAAACTGCAGGTCATGGCTGTTTTTCAGGTTTAGCGTAGCTTCACCCATAGCGTAAGCAGTAAATCTTTCGTACTGTGTTTTCGAGAAGAAGACATTCACTGTGCCAGGGTTGTACCAAAGCGAATATGTGTTCGGGATTGAGAAACCATTTAACAGTCCAAGTCCTTCAAAAATCTGAGTCTGGAACCTTACTTTTTGACCAAGTTCGTCAGCATTGTCAAAGAAGTTAGAGGTATAGTTGGCCCTCAGCGGGTTCAGTTCAGATCTTTCAAATGTGATCAGTGTATCGACGAAATTATCTGTTAATTCCCAGTAACCCCTTCTGGTCACTGTATCACCTTTTTGATCAATAAATTTCTGAGATTTTGTCTGGTAGGTATAAGCAGGTGCTTTATACCCGGTAAATTTACCCACGTAACCGTAATCAAAATAATTGTCTTTATGACGTGGGTTTTCAGTTCTGGTCAGATACGTCTGATAATCTATCCTTACTGTGTAGAAGGCATCAGAAATTAAAGGTTTCTTATCGATCTCTTTATCATCAGCACTCTGTGTTCTCAGGCGCTGGGTGAATTTCAGGTAACTCCGATAGGTTTGTAACGTGGTCTGGCTATTCTCTTCATAATTCATCAGGTAATGAGGATAGCTAAAATTCAGCTCTTTTGAGTAGTTGTAACTACCATACATAGTAATGGTCGTGTTTTTGTTTGGCTGGTACTCCAGTTTACCCTGGGCTACGGCGCTGATAGCATCAACATTTCTACGTGCATTTTCTCTTACCATGTCTTGTTCGGTAAGGAAAGAAGAACTTGGCACAAATCCACTTCCCTGAGGGTTGGTAGCCAGCGGATTTTCTTTGATTTCTTTTAGTTTATCATCTTTCACGACCCACATACCTCCATAGAAAGGATCAGGATCATTCGAATAAATAACGTTACCGGCGAACTGATAACCCAGGGCAACATATTCTTCTGCTCCACCACCTTTGTTTTTAATGATCAGTGGACCTACTGCAGAGAATTCAACATGGTTGTAATGGTACTGGTCGAACATGGAGGAACTGATGGCTTCGAAGCTTTTTCTGTAAAAGCGGGAAGGGCCTTTAGTGGTAATGTTGATCGCACCGCCTGTAAAGTCACCGTACTGGGCGGGAACTCCGGATTGTATGATATCGATCTGGCCCTGGCCAGCCTGTGGCAGCCCACTTGAGCCGATAACAGCAACACCGTCAACAAAAACCCTGGTACCATCGGTACGCTGACCAAGGAAGGATATATTTCCACCATTGGTTACGTTCACCGCTGAAGATGTTTGTGCAATTGCGCCAATACTCCTTGTAGGCAATTTTACAATATCCTTATCAGAGAAAGATTTCTGGTTTTTATCTTTTTCAACGAGCGGTGTTTTGTAGACACGTTTAATCACTTCACGGAGTTCCGTCGAACCGGCTTTTCTCATTTCTACGTTAACATAGGTAATGTTATTAGCTGTTACAGTAACCCCTTCAATGACCTCATTTTCATATTCAATATGCTTTGCGATCACGGTATACTCTCCAGGCCCGAGGGCCTTGATCGTATAATTTCCGTTTTCATCTGTAAAGCCTCCACCACGGGTAATACCTTCCTTTTGTACAAGGATATCCAGGAATTCCACCGGAGCTTTTGTCTTTTGATCAATTACCTTTCCCCTGATCTCTCCGTAATTGGATTGTGCGAATGCACTATCAGAAAAAAACAGACCAAATGCTAATACTACTGATAAGTAGAGAAATCTATTCATATGCTTTTTATTTCATTCTACCGCAAAACAAGGTTCGGCGGCACAAACAACTTTCAATAATTCTGCAAAAAAAAGAAATTATCAAACTTTACCCACTATTTCGTGGATCTCCTTTTCGTTCTTTTTCTTTTTAGTGAGGAATTCTAAAATTTTATCAGCAAGGATCTTACTTATTTTTAGGTAAGATTCTTGCGTCCAACCCCCAATGTGCGGGGTGATCACTACATTATTTCTTCTATTAAGGTTTTCAAAGATCACATTTTCTCGTTCAGAAAGTATTTTTAAATTTTCATTTTCCAAAACATCGAGTGCCAGTCCTTTTAATTTACCTTCATCCAGCAAGTTCAAAAGATCATCTGTCTTCATGATCTTGCCACGGGACAAGTTAAGTAGGACAATATCCTTTCTAAACTTCCGGACATAGTCGGCATTTATCAACCCTGTTGTTTCTTCGGTAAGCGGAATATGAAAAGATACAATATCCGACCTGTTGAAGATCTCATCCATGTTTGATTCCGTAACATATTCATTACTGAAGCCACTTTTGTATTTATCATAGCCAAGGACCTGCATGCCAAAACCACTAAGTTTTTTAGCGACAGCACTCCCGCAGTTACCGTAACCAATGATGCCAATTGTACGCCCTCCCAATTCAAAACCACGGTTACCTTCCCGATCCCATTTGCCGGACCGGACCTCAAGATTCCCTTTGGTAATATTTGCAGCCAGATCCAGCAGCATGCCAATGGTTTGTTCAGCTACTGCATCCTTGTTGCCTTCAGGTGCATTCATCAGATGGATGCCAAGATCATTTAAATATTCTTCATCCAGGTTGTCCATCCCTGAACCGGCCCTGGCTATAAAAAGTGGCCTGGCATTTCCTAAAAGATCTTTGTTGACATATGCTTTACTTCTTATTACCAGCCCCAATGCATTTTTCAACAGCTGCCGGATTTCCGACGCTTTGCAGTCAGGGGAATAAACATAAGGGATATCTTCTTTATCCAGCCGTTCCATTAGGTGTGGATGAACCTGGTCGGCTATTACGATATGTTGAGATTGAGCAGGCATATTTGTCACCTTCAAGTTCAAATGTATGTGTTCCGCTTGAAACACCATCAGACAATTTACAAATGGAGACAATTGGTTTATCAACGGGAAATAGCTGATTTTCGCTATTCGTTCAACTTTAACTCATTTAATCTGATCTCTGACCCAAAGAATTGTTTGGCCGTTTCTTCGAACGTTTTGGTGAAATCACTTACATAGAATTGATCCGGTCCAGGGTCAGATTTTTGCCTTAGGTTATTGGTATTGATGTATTTTTTCACTTCTGCCGCTATGATCTTCGGGGCATCTATCAATGGGGTCTTGTGATCGTAATACGCTTCAATTTCCTGTCTGATGAGGGGGTAATGTGTACACCCTAGAATAAGGGAATCGACCTTGCCCAGCTGACTCAAATAATCATCGATCACTGCTTTGGCGATCTTATTATGAATAAACCCATCTTCGATCATGGGAGCGAGAAGTGGTGTAGCCAGTTCTTTCACGATCAGGCCGGGGTTCAGATCAGAAATGGATAATTTATAGATAGCCGATTCGATGGTCCTTCTTGTTCCTATTACTCCAATGGTCCCGGATCTGAATTCATCGACAGTTTTCCTTACAACAGGTGAAATGACGTCGATGACCGGCATATTGTAAACGGGAATAATGCTTTTATCGAGATCATATACAGAAGAGGCAGAATTGCAGGCGATAACCACCAGTTTGCAATTCATTTCGTGCATGAACTTAAAAATGTTGATCAGGTAACCGACGATACTGTCTCTTGATTTATCGCCATAGGGCAAATGAGCGGTATCGCCAAAATAAAGGACCTGCTCGTCAGGAAGCAGGTCCTTTATGCCTTTAGCCACAGTGAGGCCTCCTACCCCGGAGTCGAAAACGCCGATCGGACCCATTGTTACGCTAAATTATTTTCCGCCACCAGCTCCCTGACCGGGTTGTGTTGCGGCATCTTTAGCAGCTATTTCAGCTAATTTCTTTTTTACATCAGCCATCAGATCAAAGCCAGGGTTGCCGTAGATCAGATTGCCTCCTTCGGAAGAATCAAGAACGTAGTCATAACCTTTCTGTTTTGCAACTTCACTGATTATTCCTTTTAATTCTTCTATGATCGGATTTAGAAGTTCAGATTGTTTTTCAACCATTTTATTCTGGAATTCCTGCTGAAGTCTTTCCCATTCCTGGTATTTCTCCTGGTATGTCTGTTGAAGCAGTTCCGAATACGCCTGACTGATAAGGTTTCCTGAGTCTCTTAAGGTCTTTTGGATCTCCAGTATCTCGGATTCCAGCCTGTTGATCCTTTTCGCGTATGCTTCCCTATACTGCTGAAGTATTTTTTCTACCTCCTGTACTTTCTTATAGTCTTGCATCAGATCCGCCGAATTAATATGTGCAACTTTAAGTTGCGCGGAAGCAATTCCTGATGTTGTCAGCAAAACAAATGCTGCTAAAATGATCTTGAAGTTTTTCATTAGATATTTAATATATATTCAAATAAGTGTGTCTTAAAGAACCATTAACGCGGCGGTAAATTTTCATCCGGCAGGTTCTCTATGTCTTTTTTCTCTTCATCAATGGCGGTAACCCCTAATTCCTCAAGTACTTCTGCACTTACATCGTATCTTGAGTTGCTGAACAACATCACCATTTCACCTGACTTGTCAAAAATGAAGTCGAGGTTTTGTCTTTTTGCAATTATCTGAATGGCCTCGAAAACCCGGTCCTGAATAGGTTTGATCAGTTCCTGTCGTTTCTTGAACAGTTCTCCTTCATAGCCAAATTTCAGGTTCTGGTATTCTTTGACTTCTTTTTCTTTTGCAATTATCTCCTGTTCTCTTACTTTCCTCTGTTCAGAGGTAAGGATCACCTTTTCGGCATTGTAGTCTTTGTACATTTGATCTACGTTGCTGTAGAGTTTATCGACTTCTTTCTGCCATTTTTCTGACAGGTCATTGAGCTCGTTCTGTGCGGCCTTGTAACTTGGAAGCTGATTCAGGATGTAATCGGAGTCAACATAAGCGAATTTCTGGGCAGAAGAAGAACCCATTCCGGCGATAACAAATAAAATAGCGGCAACTAAGTATTTTGTGACGGGTGTTAAGGTTTTGATCTGTTTCATGACATCTATTTTATAGGTATATCTCCAATAACTATTCCAATCTTCTTAATCCTTCATCCTAAATCGCCTTTTTTCTCTTGTGTTCAGCGACTTTGCTGCAAACATACATATTTAACCTAAATTCTGACCACGGATTTGACGAATGAGATTGAAATTAATTATGCTCAATATAGTTTGAAAGGACTGTATGTTTAATGAGACAGAACAATCAGGCCTGTCCGGATGGTATTACTAAGGTTCAGGGCCCTGTCAGCAAGTGTTATTTCGCATTGAATAGTGTCAGGGTAAAGGATCAAAGGTCTTGAATCAAACCGTACAGTTATCTCTCCGCTTATTTCCTTTATTTTACCTGTTGGTTGCAGGTCAGGAATTCTCAGGCTAAAATCCATTGTGTCAGTGCCTCCGGGAGAGAGAATAGGTTTCAGTTTCCCTTCTGAATACTCCTGAATTCCCACCAAAAGATTGTTCTGGTACAAGCTTCCTGCATTAAAAGGAGGCAAGGTGTCACTATCGGTAAGTCCAATATTTCCATCGCCGTCTTGGTATGCGATCGTGATGGCTAAAATTGAGTCTTTCCCTTCGGAATCCTTGAATTGTTCTACTTTGATAAGCTCAATCTCAGGGATGTCTGAGTAACCGAAAGTAGGGTCGTTGCAGCCGTAATTGCCAATGGCTGCAATTAATGCAAACAGTAAATAATACCTAAATTTGAATCCGCTTAATACCTTCATGTCATCTTTGCCAGCTACATCTGCAATTGCAATACACCAATTTAACGGTAAGGCCCTTGATTTGTTTCATGATCAGAGTACAAATGTTCCTGTTTATGCGTCTTTTTTAAGTCATATTGGTGTTATACCGTCGCAAGTTAGGGAAGTGGATGATATTCCTTTTCTTCCAATTCGGTTTTTTAAAACACATAAGGTCCTGCACTCAAACGTACGACCGGAGATAGTATTTACAAGCAGTGGGACCGGAGGGGATGCGCAAAGCCGGCACCTCGTAGCGGATCTTGCACATTACGAAGATGTTTGTTTGAGCGATTATGAAATGATGTATGGTGCATTAAAAGATTTCGGTGTTTTTGCTTTGCTGCCTTCTTATCTTGAGCGGGGCGGTTCTTCCCTGATTTACATGGTGGACCGGTTCATTAGGAGATCAGGATTTAAAGGAGGATTCTACCTGGACGACCACGACAAACTTTTATCTGATATCAGGGTTTCCGAAGCGCCAAAAAAGCTATTGATCGGAGTGAGTTTTGCCCTGCTTGACCTGGCTGAAAAGAAGGATTCCCTTCTGAAAGATATTCCGGGACTTGTAGTGATGGAAACCGGTGGGATGAAAGGAAGAAGGAAGGAGATTACCCGTACGGAATTACATGATCTGTTGAAGGAGGGATTTGGGATATCGGAGATCCATTCAGAATATGGAATGACGGAATTATTGTCTCAGGCATATTCGAGGGGTGACGGATACTTTAACTGCCCTCCGTGGATGCGTGTGAGCATACGGGAAATAGATGATCCATTTTCAAAGGCCAGAATTGGCAAGACCGGTGGAATAAATGTTATTGACCTTGCCAATAAAGATTCCTGTGCGTTCATTGCAACTGACGATCTTGGCCGCATGACTCAGGACGGGCGTTTTGAGGTGTTAGGCAGATTTGATTTTAGCGACTCAAGGGGCTGCAACCTGATGATTTAATTTCCGGTCTTTTTTCTATGGTATTCTGTTTCCAGGCTGATGTCCTCATCTCCTTTGTTGTAAGGAAGATACGTGATTATGAACTGGAACATCTCGTCAGTTGTACGCATTCCGGGACCGTTGAAATCGTATCTTTCTGATACTGTTTCCGGTGGATCGTTTGGGTTATAAGGGTTGCCGGCGGTATTATCAAAGGTGCCAAATGCCCAAATGGTACTTCCTTTGGGGATTTTAAGCATTTTTTTGAAAGTGTAGAAATATTGCCATCTGAAATCCCAGTCATTAATCCTTATCAATGGTATGGTATCAGAATCAGGGCTCACCGCGTAGGCCAGAAAACGTCTTCCCAGTAAATGCATGTGTGGGTTTATCGTCAGGATCGAAACATCCTCAGGAATAGTAAAATGCGTACTGCAGGTAAGTATGGTGTCGGGAGGGATCTGAAGTTTAGGTATGATCGGTGCCACGCCATTGGTTCCAAGCATAAGTTCCATTGTGGGCCTTTCAGGCGGACGGTCAGTAAAGAAAATGTTAAAATGTGAATGATCCCACCTGTCTTTCGCGATCGGGCCATAGTGAAGGTCATTTGCCACCAGGGCCGCTTTTTTGTTCACACTGAATCCGCCGATCCCCTCCGGGTAAATTACACCGATCACCCCAGGCAGATAATTGACGGCCGAATGAATTCTTTGAGGTCTCGAGCCATCGTCCTGTAAAAGTTTGAGTCGAAAAAAGTCTTCTCGGTACAATTCGTATTCCTGTTCCACGTTGGCGACACGGGTTCCGTCAAAAACGTCTGACTTCAGGTCGTCACGGTAATTCAGAAGATGACCATTCATATGATGCACCAGGTTATGTTCCCCCGGCACAAATTCTATTGCTCTTATGAACGTGTCAAAAGGTAGTTCAAATGGTATTTTGACCACAAGGAATTTATCCCTGTTTATGCCTTCTACCAAAATCGAATCCATCCAGACCGTGAAATCAGGGGTGCCAATTGCGGAGAGTTTGTCCATTTCAGGAAGTTTAGGGACCCTGCCAGGATCTCCTCTTGGTGCTCCGTCATCGATCCATGAAAGCAGTGTCTTCTTCTCTTCTTCAGAAAGAATATTCTCTCCGACGAAGTGGGAATAAGATGGATCAGCCGGCCAGGGGGGCATCACTCCTTTTTTTATCACCTTTGCAATCGTTTTCTTTTTCCTGATCACATTTTCGTAGGTGATCAGGCTAAAAGGGGCTGTTCCGCCGTCGCGATGACAAGATACGCAATGGTCATAAATGATCGGAGCGACATCCTCCGCAAAAGAAATGTCACTTTTGTTGCAAGCTGAAAACAGGCCTGAGATCAATAGGATGAATAGTAGATTTTTCTTACCGGTCATTATATTCAATTATACAACCAACAGGTTCAGTTTTTTTCAGCCCCAACTCTTTTCCTGATGAGATCGCTTCAAGCGCGTCCATCAGATAATGCCTTTTTGGAGCGATCTTCTTTTTGGCCAGATCTATGGCCCAGTCATCCATCGCCCCGTTGTAAAGCACATTCATTTCTTGATCGATTATAAAGAACTGGGGAGTGACACTTGCGTTTAGCTTCTTCGAGAAATTGTAGTTCACATCTCTGTAGATATAAGGACCAAAGCCATAATTGTCCTGAAAGGTCAGGAGCACATTTTCGTCGTCATTCTCACCCGGTGAGACACCAATAAATAGAAATTCCGGGTACCTGTTCATTAAAGATGTGAAAGGTTTTGCATACAGCTGAGACAAAGGGCAGTCAGCGGAGATAAACATAACAACATAAACTTCAGATTTTCCTTCAAGGTCAACTTGCTGGTCTTTCATATCGGACAGCACCCACGGTCCTGAACCCGAAAGACCGGAGTTGCATCCATATGCAAGGAGAATTGTTACTGCCGCAAACAGTTGCCTCATTGGTCAAAATTACAAAAACGAGCAGGAAAATAATCCTGGATCATCCTTTATATACAGGCAGTTTAATGGTGAATGTTGTCCCTTTTTCTTTCTCGGTCACAAAACTTATTGAACCTCCGGTGGTCTCAATGATCTTTTTTGTAATGGCAAGTCCAAGGCCCATTCCTGAAGTCTTTGTGCTAAAGTTAGGTACGAATATCTTCTTCTGTTCGTCTTTGGGAATGCCACTTCCATTATCCGATATCCGGATCACCACCTGGCCCTCATCTATTTCCATGTGAACTGCTATATGGCCTTTTCTTTCTTCAGGAATTGATTGGATCGCATTTTTAATGACATTGCTAAAGGCCCTTGATAATTGTTCTTCGTCAGCGTAGACCATCGTCTCCTCACCCAGTAGTACAGACTCCAGGTCGATATTCTCAGATTTCTCAAAAAGGTAAATGGTATAAGAAAGGACCTTGCGAATGGAGCAAGGGGTGAATTCTACCTGAGGCATTTGTGCAAAGGAAGAGAATTCACTTGAAAGCCTTGATAGACTGTCAATTTGCTCAATTAATACTTTTGTCACGCGTTCGAAAGTATCCTCAAGATTAGGGCTTTTATCGGACCAGGTGCGCTGAAGGTGCTGAATGTTTAATTTCATCGGCGTAAGCGGGTTCTTTATTTCATGGGCTACCTGTCTTGCCATTTCCTTCCAGGCTCCTTCTCTTTCAGAATCCGATAATTTACGCGCACTTTCTTCAAGTTCCAGCACCATCTTATTGTACTGGCGGATCAGCTGTCCGATCTCATCGTTACTCTTCCAGTCGAGCATTTCATTCTTATGTCCCAATGTTGTGATCGCGATCTTTTCTCTGATCAGTTTCAATGGTTTGGTAATCCTTGCTGAAACGAGATATGCCAGGATCAGTGCCAGGAGGAATAGCAATATATATACATTCACCAGGGTAAGCGTATATGCAGAAATATCCTTGTCCAGTTCCTTTTGCTGCGTAAAGTAGGGAAGATTGAGGTATGCGATCACCTGCCGTTGTTCGTCGAGAATGGGTACATATGCTGATAGGTAAGATAACTGTCGTATCCATTCTTTATGGATATACTGAGATGCTCCATTGATCTTTAGCGCGCGGTATGCGTTATGGTCCATAAAGGAAGACAATATCCCTTCGTTGTAGAGTTCAGGCCCGCTGGTGCCCAATAAACTTCCATCTGTGCCGAAGATATTTGTTTCGAGTTTATAGATGTTTGAGATCTGATTTATCAGCTGCAAACGTAATTCCGGATCTGTAATTTTTTGATCAGTGTTAACCTCATTCTGCAAATGATTGGACACTTCTTTAAGGTTGAAGATCAGTTCATCCTCAATACGGTCATTGTAGTTGAATTCAACATATTTTATGGTTACATACACCGAAATAAGCAGTCCCAATGACACCACTGCGATCATCGCAAATTGAATTCTGGTCCTGAGCAGGGGCTGCTCAAATCCCCAGAATGATATGAATTGGTCGTAGGAAGATCTCTTTAACCTGTAATCATCGTGACGCTCATTTCTTTTCAGTCTTTTTATGTGCCATTTATACAAAGAAGCGATGATCACCAGGGATGCAAATATTAAAGCCAGATTGAAAAGCAGAAGAAATATGAAACCGGAGGAATAGATCAAAAGATTTCTGTTCGGATAACTTATAAGAACTTTACTGTTGTCATTTTGTTCGAAGGTGAAATGTTTATACCCCGTGATGATCGTATTTTTATTCAGGTCGGATTTATTAAATCTCATCGGGTATGAAAAGTTCCCTTTTTGCTGGATGAGCCTGTCGTTATTATAGATAGCATAGGAATGATCTTCCATATCTAACAGGCTGCTGCCCATTTTACGTTTCAGCAGAGAGGGATAATTATATGACGACTGAATCAGTTTAGGCTGAAGTAAAAGAAAAACATTTCCATAATGCCCGTTTATATCACAATTCTCAAATTTTGCTACAAAACTATTCTGTAGAGAAGGATCTTTGATCTGATAGAAATAGCTGCTTAGGGTAGGGTAGGAGTGTTCGTTGTATAAATGATTGAGGATGTCAAAATTGATAAAATTGGTTTTGTCCAGATCGTTTCCAACTGAATCGTAGTTCAATATTTTCAGGTCATATCTATCAAGTTGACCTGAGAAGTATAAACGTCGCAATCTCTTTTCAAACTGGTCCTTTTTCTGTGAGAAATTTTCAAAATCCTCTGGTTTCAAAAATTCACTGACCAGGTTTTTCTCAATCTCAAGAAATTTGTTCTCTGCGTCAATATCCTTATTTGCTATGAGCTTGGAAGCGTATATGTAGAGTAACTCTTTTTCCTTCTTGTTGATGTTCGACTGTATCGCCTGAATTGTGAATATTGAGCCAATCATTGCCATTGATACCGAAGTGATCCAAAATCTGCCTGACTTTCTGGTCAATCCTGCCACAAACACTAATGTCATTATTACAGAAGGGACAAGGTTTGAGAACCGGGCATGTCCGTCGATCATCTGAAAAGCAATGAATCCTATAGAAGCAAGAGTAAACAAAGACAACCAGCTCAAAGGCCCATAATCCCGGCCACCAACACACAGGTTCAGGAAATAATAGATCGTGATCAGTGCCCCGGTGATCAGCACAACAGCCAGCAGGGAAAACTGATTTATCTGAGAGAGGTTGGTAATGTCAAAAGATATGTGTGAATCCAGAACGAGTCCTTTGATAATGGAATGCAGCATATCTGTAAGGAATAATGCTGAGGTAAGAATAGCCCACAGAATCAGATGGCTTACAATTTTGTTCTTCGTTCTAAGCCCCTTTACGATCCATCCCAGGTGCAGAACTACAACGATGCTACAAAGTAAATGGATGGTAAGATCGCCTAGCGAAGGTAAAAGGTAGGATGAAGCATAAATTTCAGGGTCGAATATCTTGCTGTCCCTTATGGAGTGATAAAAAATATCCTTGTAAAGCAATGTCCGGAAAAGGATTGCCAATCCAATTATTATCAGCCGCCAGGCTATTGTCGCATGTGGCCAGAAGACAACAGAAAAGAACAACAGAATGACCCCGATCCAGAAGAAGAAGTTTATGTTCCTTACAGTATCTTTATTGTTTTTAAATTCAAGAGCAACATTGAATCTCTCCTGCCAGTATTTCGATTGATCATTCTCAGTAAGTCTGAAATTCAACCCGCTCAAATTATCAAGTCTTGAGTAACCTGAGACACTTCCTTTAGGTGTTCTGATGAGTGGGTAAATAGCACACGCAGTTCGATCATCCTTCTTTTTTACTACAAGAATGTCCCACCCGCCAATGGTTCTGTTTACATGAATTCCACGAACAAGCATTGCCGAATCAAATTTGGTCTGATTGCCAGTCCAGAACGCAATGCCGGAATCTTTCCAGATCAGAAGTTCCCAGTTTTTTAAGTTTTTTGTCGGCTCAGTCCAGAGATCTTCTGTTTCT
>DJML01000060.1 GCA_002436505.1 Bacteroidetes bacterium UBA6491
ACACCAAGCGGGTTCAATACGATATCAACCGGAGTACCATCCTCGAGGAACGGCATGTCCTCTTCAGGAACGATACGGGCAACAATACCTTTGTTACCGTGTCGGCCGGCCATTTTATCACCTACTTTTAGTTTTCTTTTCTTTGCAAGGTAAATTTTAGCCAACTGAAGTATCCCTGTAGGCAATTCATCACCAACGCTAATTGCAAAATGGTGACGTTTGTAATCAGTGATCAATTCGTTCAGTTTCTGCTTGTAATTATTGAGTATCTCTGCAACAATTTTGTTCTTGCCCTCATCAGCGGTCCAGCCGTGATAAGAAACGAAGTTAAAATCGATCTCTGAGATATTCTTCTGTGTGAACTTTGTTCCTTTCGGTATGATTTCCTCATAGTAAACATTGTTCACGCCCTGCGAAGTTTTACCGTTAACGGTTTTATAGAGTTTCTCAACCAGTTGTGCTTTAAGGGTAGCGAGATCTTTCTCGTGTTCCGCGTCAAGCTTGGCAAGTTTCACTTTATCTTCACCTCTTGAGATCTTGTCCTTTTTAGTACGAGAGAACAGTTTCTTATCGATAACTATGCCTTCGGTAGAAGGAGAAGCTTTCAGTGAAGCATCTTTTACATCACCTGCTTTATCCCCAAAGATCGCACGAAGCAGTTTCTCTTCCGGAGATGGTTCTGTTTCACCTTTAGGAGTGATCTTACCGATAAGGATGTCGCCTTCTTTCACGCGAGCACCTATTCTTATCAGTCCGTTCTCATCAAGGTTTCTTGTTGCTTCTTCAGAAACGTTCGGGATGTCATTCGTCAACTCTTCCTCACCACGTTTTGTATCACGAACTTCAAGTTCATATTCAACAACATGGATAGAGGTGTAGTAATCGTCTTTAACTACTTTCTCAGAGATCACGATCGCATCCTCAAAGTTATATCCCTGCCATGGCATGAATGCCACCATCAGGTTACGGCCCAGAGCCAGTTCACCATCTTTGGTCGCATAACCCTGGCAAAGTACTTCACCTTTTTTAACCTTCTGGCCTTTTCTAACCATAGGTGTCAGGTTAACACAGGTATTTTGGTTCGTACGTCTGAATTTGATCAGCGGGTAGGTGATCACCTCTCCTGAGAAGCTCGTCAGTTCTTCCTCTTCAGAAAGGTCATAACGTATCTTGATCTCATTCGCGTCCACGTATTCCACGACACCATCAATTTCTGCGGTGATCAGGTTTCTTGAGTCCTGTGCAACCTTACCTTCGAGGCCTGTTCCAACAATTGGTGCTTCAGGACGAAGCAAAGGCACTGCCTGGCGCTGCATGTTCGATCCCNNGATCTGGTTAGGAGCAACGTCCATAAAGCTGACCTCTTCCGGCTTAACGATCGGGAAATCACCTTCAATCCTTGCTTTAACCTGATCCAGGATAAACTCACCGTTCTCTTTGATCGGTGCGTTTGCCTGAGCGATCACCTGTTCGTCTTCCTCTTCAGCGCTGAGGTATACTACATCAGCTCCTGTTTTTACTTTCCCTTTTTCAACCTTTCGGTAAGGAGTTTCGATGAATCCCNNTTCGTCTGATCCATGAACTGAGAAAGCTGGTTCGTTCCGAAGAAAGAGTTGATCACCGAAGAAAGGGTTCTTGCGTTGATCAGATCTGTCGGTGTGAACACTTCATTGTCCCTGATATTCATTCTCTCACGAATGGTTCGCGCCATACGTGCAAGACCAACACCAAACTGAGTGTAAAGTTGCTCGCCAACTGTTCTAACACGACGATTGCTCAGGTGATCAATATCGTCCACGTCAGTTCTTGAGTTGCTTAACTCGATAAGGTATTTGATGATCGAAATGATATCCTCATTTGTAAGGACCTTCGTTTCGTCAGAAATATCAAGTTTTAATTTTTTATTGATCCTGTAACGACCAACATCTCCCAGGTCGTAACGTTTATCTGAGAAGAAAAGCCGATCGATGATACCACGGGCAGTTTCTTCATCAGGCGGATCTGTATTTCTTAACTGGCGGTAGATATGTTCAACCGCTTCTTTCCCACTGTTAGATGTATCTTTCTGCAGGGTATTAAAGATGATCGCAAAGTCATTCAACGATTCATCCTCACTGCTAAGTATGATCGTTTTCACGCCAGATTCAACGATCTCATCAATATGATCGGCTTCAAGAACCGTATCACGTTCAATGATCACTTCGTTTCTTTCGATAGAAACCACCTCACCAGTATCCTCATCNNTAAGCATACATCACGTTATTAACGTCTGTTGCAAATTCGATCCAGCTGCCTTTAAAAGGGATTACTCTGGCGGAGTAAAGCTTTGTACCATTGGTATGGTAGGATTGTCCGAAGAATACTCCAGGCGAACGGTGTAACTGCGAAACGATCACCCTTTCGGCACCGTTAATGATAAACGTACCACTAGGTGTCATGTAAGGGATAGTACCGAGGTACACATCCTGCACAATTGTTTCAAAATCCTCGTGTTCTTCGTCGTTACAGGACAACTTCAGCTTCGCCTTAAGTGGCACAGCATAGGTAAGTCCACGATCGATACACTCATCCATAGTGTATCTGGGTGGATCCACGAAGTAATCCAGGAACTCAAGAACGAAGATATTACGCGTATCAGTGATTGGGAAATTCTCACTGAACACCCGGAACAAACCTTCATTTTTACGGTTTTCCGACGACGTATCGAGTTGGAAAAACTCGCGGAAAGATTTCAGCTGAACATCGAGGAAATCGGGGTACCCGATAACTTCCTTAATGCTAGCGAAATTGATCCTTTCTTTTTGATATTGAACTTCAGACAAGGTGTTAAGCTTTAAGTGTTAGAAATAAAAAATGGTGTTTGGTTTCAAACACCGAAAGACCCGCAGGTTTCCCTGGGGTCTTTTGGTAAAAATTCGATTATATTATTTAAGTTCAACTTCAGCTCCTGCTTCTTCAAGTTTTGCTTTAAGCGCATCTGCTTCTTCTTTAGAAACATTTTCCTTGACTTCTTTTGGAGCTGAGTCTACGATTTCCTTGGCCTCTTTAAGTCCAAGTCCGGTAAGTTCTTTTACTACTTTTACTACTTGTAGTTTAGAACCACCTGCTGCCTTAAGAATAACTGTAAATTCAGTTTGTTCTTCTCCAGCTGCTTCTCCAGCAGCTCCAGGAGCTGCTGCAACTGCTACTGGTGCTGCTGCTGGTTCGATACCGTACTCATCCTTAAGGATTGTTGCCAATTCGTTTACCTCTTTTACGGTTAGGTTTACCAATTGTTCTGCAAATTCTTTTAAGTCTGCCATTTTTTTTAAACTTTATAGTTCTGAATTAATTTTCTTTTTCGGATAGTGTTTTCAATAGACCGGCTAACGTACCACCGCCTGATTTAAGGGCAGAGATAACATTTGCGGCAGGAGCCTGGAGCAATCCGATAACTTCTCCAATAAGGTCCTCTTTTGTTTTAAAATTAGCCAACATTTCCAATTGGTCATCACCAATGAAAACGTCAGTGTCAATGTAGGCACCCTTCAGAACAGGCCTGTCACCTTTTTTTCTGAAGTCTTTAATAGCAACCGCGGGTGCCTTAGGGTTGGAAGCAAATAAGAGTGCGGTAGTCCCCTTAAGGGTATCTATAAGTTCCCCCCACTCGCGTTCTGATTTCTCGAGCGCTTTAATAATGAGGGTATTCTTTGCAACTTGCATTTTAACTCCATTTTTATGGAGTATTCTTCTCAGCGTGTTG
Source organism: Bacteroidetes bacterium UBA6491 (assembly GCA_002436505.1). Classification (GTDB taxonomy): domain Bacteria; phylum Bacteroidota; class Bacteroidia; order NS11-12g; family UBA9320; genus UBA6491. The sequence continues at coordinate 3,743 of DJML01000060.1, forward strand.
TTGTTATTCGCGCTAAGATCCGAGCTATCGGTCACATATACGAACTGGTAGCTATTAAAATTCTCTACCAATTCATCAATTACCTGATTCTTTTCTTCTCTAGTCATTGTTCTCAGTTTTAGAGGCCAGGTACTGAATGTATGTCAACCCGGATACCGGGGCTCATCGTACTTGACATGGTGACACTTTGAAAATATGTTCCCTTTGCTGCAGAAGGTTTCAAACGGTGTAAAGTCTGGATAAACTCCTTTGCATTTTCAGCGATCTTATCCGGAGTGAACGATACTTTAGCGATTGAACTGTGAATGATACCGGTCTTATCGACTTTAAAATCGATCTTACCAGCTTTCACTTCTTTAACAGCTTTTCCGACCTCCATGGTTACGGTACCGGATTTTGGGTTAGGCATAAGGTTTCTCGGCCCAAGGATACGTCCCAGTTTACCGATCTTAGCCATAACACTTGGCATAGTGATGATCACATCCACATCTACCCAACCACCTGAGATCTTCTCAATGTAGTCATCCAATCCAACGTGATCAGCACCGGCTTCGCGTGCTTCTTCTTCTTTGTCAGGGGTGCAAAGTACGAGTACCTTAACATCCTTGCCGGTCCCATGAGGCAACGTTGTCACTCCACGGACCATTTGGTTTGCCTGTCGAGGGTCAACACCTAATTTAACATCCAGATCTACGGACGCATCAAATTTGGTATACGTGATCTCTTTCACCAATGCACTGGCTTCTTCCAGTGAATAGATCTTCTCACGATCGACCTTCGACAAAGCTTCCTTTCTTTTTTTAGTAAGTTTTGTCATAACAATAATTCGATAACTAATTAATTATCTTCCGGAAACCGTCCGGTAACGTTAATACCCATACTTCTTGCAGTACCGGCCACCATTTTCATTGCTGATGGTACGCTAAATGCATTCAGGTCGGGCATTTTATCTTGTGCTATCTGCTTTACCTGATCCCAGGTAACCGAGGCTACCTTAATACGGTTAGGTTCAGCAGAACCGCTTTTCTTCTTCGTTGCCTCCAGAAGCTGTGAAGCTACGGGAGGAGTTTTAATGATAAAGTCAAATGACTTATCCTGGTACACGGTGATAACAACAGGAAGTACCTTACCTGGGCGATCCTGTGTTCTGGCGTTGAATTGTTTACAAAAATCAACGATATTCACCCCTTTGGCACCAAGTGCCGGTCCGATCGGAGGTGCCGGGTTAGCTGCACCGCCACGAACTTGTAATTTGACGTAACCAGAAATCTGTTTTGCCATCTCTTATTCTTTTTCTACTTGAACGTAATTCAATTCTAATGGGGTCTTTCTTCCGAAGATACTTACCATCACTTTCAGTTTTTTCTTTTCCTCCTGCACTTCTTCAATCACACCGTTAAAACCACTGAAAGGACCGTCGGTAACCTTCACCTGTTCCCCTACAATAAATGGTTCGACCATTGTTTCGCCTTCCTCGTTCACATCGTCCACCTGTCCCAGAATACGATTCACTTCCGATTGTCTTAGCGGTTCCGGTTCTCCTGAATTTCCAAGAAAACCAACCACTCCGTTAATGGATTTTATCGTCGGGACCACTTCGCCCACGAGGTTAGCATTTATTAATATATATCCAGGATAGTAACTCTTTTCCCTGGAGGTCTTTTTTCCGTTTTTGACTTCCCAAACCTTATGCGTAGGAATCAATATCTGAGGAACATACTCGGTAAGTTTATCCCGAGACAGTTCGGATTCGATCATAGCTTTTACCTTCTTTTCCTGTCCGGTAATTGCTCTAACTACATACCACTTAAAATCTCCCGTCGGCTGTTCCATGTCAGATACTAATTAACATTCACTACAGGTTATACAAAAAGCCGTTCATTGTCAAATCAGACGCCTTATCAATAATATAAATCGCCAATGCAAAAATGATCGAGGCTACAAGAACAATGATCGTACTTTGTACAAGCTCATCCCATGTTGGCCAGGTCACCTTATTCATCAGTTCATCATAGGTGGTCTGAATTATGCTTTTCAATCGCCCCATTTATTTACTTTTTTATCAAAGACAAATCTCCAACCCTGTATTGCAGGAGAGACAGGGATCGAACCTGCAACCTGCGGTTTTGGAGACCGCTGCTCT
>DJML01000037.1 GCA_002436505.1 Bacteroidetes bacterium UBA6491
TCACCAACACCGGCAAAAACTGAAAGTCCTTCATAAGCCTTGGCAATGTTGTTGATCAATTCCATGATCAAAACTGTTTTACCAACGCCGGCACCTCCAAACAATCCGATCTTTCCGCCCTTTGCGTAAGGTTCCAAAAGATCGATCACCTTAATACCTGTGAAAAGTGGTTCCGTGCTAGTTGAAAGCTCTTCGTATACTGGAGCCTTCTGGTGGATCGCACGGCCGTTCTCTTTGCTGACCTCTCCGATACCATCGATCGCATCACCAACCACGTTAAAAAGTCTTCCTTTGATCTGTTCTCCGACCGGCATGCGGATCGAGTCTCCCATATCAACAACTTCCATCCCTCTTACAAGACCTTCAGTTGAATCCATCGCGATCGCACGCACAACTTTTTCACCAAGGTGTTGTTGGGTCTCAAGCACCAAAAGGGTGCCGTCTTCTTTCTTTACATGAAGTGAATTGTTGATCTTTGGTAGTGCAGATCCTTCTCCTTCAAAGCTAACATCAACTACTGGGCCAATGATTTGAGAGATTTTTCCGGTGTTTGCCATGTTCTTATTTAAGGTAAGCGTGTACTCAAAATTTGCCGCAAAATTACACCTATTAACATTAATACAAATTGTATTTGGTAAAAAATTAATATTTAACTGAAATCCCGATTGTAGACATCTGGGAATGGTGGAAAAATCCCCAGAATTGGATTTTTTTTGTCATTTTAGAAAAAAATTTCCAAAATCTAGAAAAATTGTCTATTTTTGAAACATAGTCTAAAAGCTAAAATACTATTTATGAACCAGGATTTTAAAATATTCGTCGTTGAGGATGATGTTTGGTATGGCGAGATCATGCAATATCACCTGTCACTCAATCCTGATGTATCTGTTAAAATATTCACTAACGGTAAGGATTTTCTTAAAGCGCTAGATGAGCAACCTTCTCTGGTAACTCTGGATTATTCGTTGCCGGATATTTCGGGTGAGGAAGTTCTGAGAAAGGTCAAGGAGTACAATCCCGAGATCCCTGTAGTGATTATTTCAGGTCAGGAAGATATTTCTACGGCTATAGGCCTGCTTAAAGATGGGGCCTACGATTATATCGTCAAGGATGACGATACAAAGGACCGTATCTGGAATGTCATTAAAAATATTCGTGAGAAAGTTGACCTGAAGGAGGAGATCTCCCAGCTGAAAACACAGATCAGCCAGAAGTACGACTTCAGTAAAACGATCATCGGGAACAGTCCGCCGATGAAAAGGGTGTACAACCTGATCCAAAAGGCGATAAGTTCTAATATTACTGTTTCTATAACCGGTGAAACAGGTACAGGAAAAGAAGTCGTTGCAAAAGCGATCCACTACAATTCGGTCCGAAAGAGTAAACCTTTCGTCGCGGTTAACATAACTGCCATACCCTCCGAGCTGATAGAAAGTGAATTGTTCGGGCACGAAAAGGGCGCATTTACAGGCGCCATAGCCAGAAGAATAGGTAAGTTTGAAGAGGCTACTGGCGGTACTATTTTCCTGGATGAGATCGGTGAAATGGACATAAATATGCAGTCCAAACTGCTGCGTGTGCTTCAGGAAAAAGAACTGACGCGCGTGGGAGGATCAGGGCATGTGAAACTGAATTGTCGTGTATTGGTGGCTACGCACCGGGATCTTGCCGAAGAGGTTAGAAAAGGGAATTTCAGGGAAGATCTGTATTACCGATTGCTTGGTTTGCCTATTGCATTGCCTCCGCTTAGAGAACGTGGAAATGATATTCTTCTTCTTGCAAAGCACTTTATTGATGAGTATTGCACTGAGAACGATATGGAAAAACTAAGCATTTCTCCTAAGGCGCAAAGTAAAATGCTTAAGTACCCATGGCCAGGAAATATCCGTGAACTTAAGGCAGTGATGGAACTTTCATGTGTAATGACGGACAGGGACACCATTGAAGAAGAGCATATCTCTTTCAATTCAACAGGTTCTATTGACACATTGCTTCAGGCGGAAATGCCACTGGAGGACTATAAAAATAAGATTGTAAAGCACTACCTCGATAAATACAATGGCGATGTAGTGACTGTAGCACGTAAACTGCAGATCGGTAAATCGACCATATACCGGATGATGCAGGAAAATGTGATCTGACTATTGGATAACTCAGATTCCATGAATGGGGTCTACCGAAAAACGAGCAATTTAAATTGCTCGTTTTTCGTTTTTATGGGTACTGAAGTTCTGATTGATATATATCAATTTTGAATTTTTATTGAATAATATTTAATCCTAGTTAACTTAGCGGCGATGAGTGACAATCAACTGTATAATCTTGAACAATTGGAAGCGATGGCATCCGGAGATGTGGCTTTCGTAAATAAAATGGTTGGAATGTTCATCGATCTTACTCCTGAGGTTATTGATCGTATGAAGGACGGATTTGCATCCGACGACCTTGAAGACATGGGAGCGGCGGCCCATAAAATTAAACCTTCCATTGATATGATGGGCATAAAGGTTCTGTATCAGAAAATACGCGACCTGGAACAGTTTGGTAAAAATCGTCAGAACATGGACCAGATCCCAGGGCTGCTGAATGAGGTGGTGTCTACACTGGAAGCAGTGATTGAACAATTGAAGGCCAGGTGATCAGGTAAGTTTGTTCTTGTACATCTGAACAACATTCTCCAATCCGTAATAGATAGCATCACATATAAGCGCATGCCCGATGCTTACTTCTTTGATTTCCGGGATCTCTTTTATGAAATATTCGAGGTTGGCAAGGTCAAGATCATGCCCGGCATTAACGTCTATCCCGGCTTCAGCAGCTAGTTGCGCTGTCTTTATATATGGTGCAATGGCTTTTTCGGGTGAATTGTGAAAGCCGGCGGCATAGCTTTCAGTATAAAGTTCTATTCGTTCTGCTCCTGTTTTCCAGGCCCACTCGATCTGGTACGGGTCCGGATCAAGAAACACTGAAGTGCGGATGCCTGCCCTCTTGAATTCACTGATCACGTCTTTCAGAAAACTCAGGTTTTCTTTGCAATCCCAACCTGCATCTGAGGTCAGCACATTTACCGCGTCCGGAACAAGGGTTACCTGGGTCGGTCTGATTTGAAGCACCAGATCCATGAAATCCTTTACCGGATTCCCCTCAATATTGTATTCGGTAACAATGACATCTTTTATATCCTTCGCATCCTGATAACGTATGTGCCTTTCATCTGGCCGTGGATGAACGGTGATGCCATCAGCACCATATGCCTGGCAGTCAATTGCGGCTTTTACAACATCCGGATTGTTCCCTCCGCGTGCATTGCGGAGTGTCGCAAATTTGTTGATATTAACACTTAGCTTAGGGCGATCTGACAGCATTTGGAGCGCAAAGTTATTCAATAATCGCAATCTGTATAATGAATTGCGTGGCACTTGTTAGTCCTCAGAATCTGTTTCTAAAACCTGCTATTTGTTATTTACCAGATGTAGCGCACCTGTGACCTGCTGTTTTTACAATTTGCGATGGTGAGATCAACCATTCTGACCATTATCGCATTTGGTGTATCATGCAGCTTTGCCCAGGTTCCTTCATCCGTTCAAAAAGGTACCGGAAGCGGTGTCTTGTTCAGCCTGCCCGAATACACCTTCTCTTTGCCAAACGCAACGTTGAAAAATTTATCGAATTCTTTGAGTCTGGAGCATACTCGTGAGCACTGGTCGGGGGAACTCGCTTCCTACCGGTTGCAATGCAGAATGAAAACAGATAAGTCGCTGCTTTCACTGTTATTTAACCGTTCAGGATATTCTGTAAGCAGTAAAAGCACAGCTTTTTTCAATGCTGGATTAAAAATCACCGACGACTGGTCCCTCGGGGCCGGTATAGGATTGTTCCACGCTGCACTTGGTGATCTAAAGGAACCTTACCGCATCGGGGCTGATCTTATATCATTTTATAATTTGTCGGAAGATATCCTCATAGGAAGCCATATTTACTACTATCAATTGTTCAGATATAACCTGGGAGTCAGATTGCGTCTTTCAGATAAATCGGAATGGTATATTGAGAACAGTTACAATGGAACCCAGGTGCGATGGCACAGCGGCCTGATGTATTTTGTTGATAGTATCATACAAATAACTGCGGGATTTCAGAATGTTCCCGCACGACCTTCATTTGGTCTTCTTTTTCATCTGACGAATATTTCATTCAATTTCAGCAATGAATTCCATCCAAATCTGGGGATGCTTTCTTCTTTATCGGTTCAGTTCTTTTTTCAAGGGGGTGAAAGATGAAAAATGGGCCACATGGTGTTGGTTGGCGAACTGCAATTCGGATTCTTCTATTGTGTGCTTTTATCATTATTGATACTCACACTGTTCAAGGACAAATACCGGAGTTATCTGTTGAGCAGGATGTTGAATCCTATGTGACAGATAATGACAAAATTAGTGCAGCACTGGAGGACCTCCAGGATTTTGGCCGTAACCGTAGGATCGATCCTAATCGGCTTAATATCCCTGACATGTTGAAATTCATGAACATGGATGAAGTGACAGCAGTACGTCTTCATATCATGAATTACGGACCGCTGGGAACCGTTTGGGAATTGCAGGCGATAAAAGGGATATCTGTTCAAAGGGCACGTGAACTGGCACCTTATTTTCGATTTAATAAAAGAAAGACTTTCCGTGAAGAAACCACCGAGTTCCTTTTTTTAACAACGATCAAGGACGGCCTTCATTACATTCCCGGACACTCCATTCGGTTGAGGGGACAAACAGACAACGGCTTCAAGTATCATGTTACCTGTGATCAGGATGACAGTGAACCTTTCACAATTAATAACCGACAGACAGGATATGACTTTGTCTCGGCAGGAATGGAATTCAGTCCTCCTCAATTTCAGTCAATGAAAATCATTATAGGGGATTTCAGGGCCGTTTTTGCTCAGGGTCTGACCCTTGGCCAGGGGTTTGGGATACAGAAAAGTGTCGATCTCAACCTTATGGTCCTTGGAGGCGACAGGGCAGGACTTCATCGTTCTACGGCTGAATCTGGCTTTATGCGTGGTTTCCTTGTTAATTTTAAAGGCAAGGAGCTTACCTGTTCGCTCATAGGAAGCAGGAGGAACGAAAAGGCCACGTTGTATACAGATGAGCAGGGTAATCAGTATTTCCGGGCATTTTACACCGGTATTAACGGGTATGGCTCTCCAGACCGTGGAACAGTTGATTTGAAGGAAACAGCCGTACGGATCCATTCACAATTATTAAATTCAGAGATCGGGGTCACGCAGTACTTTAGAATTACTGATGTTCCAATGTACGCTCTTGATCAGCATAAAGTGCTTACAGGTCATCCTGGAAGGATCTATTTTCGTCATGGTCTCGACTGGAGCACTGTGATAGGCACGTTCTATTTCTTCGGAGAAGCAACTGTGGCTGCAGGAAAAAAGACATCAATCGTTACCGGTTTACTGAAATCTTTGAGCAAACAACTTGATATTTCTGTGATCCTGAGAAATTATGATCTTGATCCGGTGAACTATAACAAGTTTGGTATCAGTGAGGGGTCCACGGCATCCAACGAGCGGGGGACCTTGTTCGCTTTGTCGTACAGCATTGACAAAAGGAACCGTATTCAATGGTTGACCGATCTGTATCACAAGCCACTGGCACAGGGCATAACCCCCGGTCCTGTATATGGATTTGAACACATTATCAAATTATCGGGATCATGGCAGAGAGAAAGTAGTATTTACCTGCAGTTAAGCTCTAAAGAGCGCACCGGGTATTTTACCAGGTCAGGCGATCCGGTGAAGTTTCCCCGACAACAAAAAAAATACAATTACAGAATTCAACTGGAACACGGAATAAATGGGTTTCTCCGCATGCGGATGCGGGTAATGGGAGCGTTCGATCCAGGAGTGGACGGGCAATGGTCTGGCCTTGGATATGCGGATATGCGTTACAAACCGGATCATGCAAGGAGCAGTTTCTCTTTCAGATGGAGCTTTTTTATAATTCCCGATTATTCGCTCAGGCTTTATGTGTACGAGAATGATGTGCTCTACAGCCACAGTATACCGGCTTTCGGGAAAAGCGGGACCAGAGTGTATGCTATATGGACATACCGTTTATCAAAAAGATTCCGCATTCAGTTGAAGTCAGGATTATCCTTATTTCAGGAAGGCATCGAGCCTAATGAAAGGTCTGTTTATCCATTGAAAGGGATTCCAGATGTACGTATATTGATCAGATGGAAGAAGTAGTAAAGTAAGAAACTGGAATTGCAAAACCGGATATCAAAGTTTGTCTTTGATATCTACAAGGAATGATCTTATTTCTTTCAGCTTATCGATGGCCTCAACCTTTTCAGTGAGTCTATCCTTTTCTTTTCGGATCTTGTCTTTTGCCCCTTTGATGGTATATCCTTGCTCTTTGACCAGGTGTTGGATAAGTTTGATCGCTTCAAGATCTTTTTTACTGTAAAACCTGGTGCCTTTTTTATTCCTCTTTGGAGAGATCGACCTGAATTCCGTTTCCCAGTACCTGAGCAGCGAAGGAGCAAGGTCAAAGTAATCCGAAACCTCGGCAATTGAATAATAGAGTTTGTCAGGTAAAGCGTCTTCTTTCATGCTAATCGAATGATTGATTCGCACTTGATGCAAGTTCAAGCATTTTTTCGTATTCTTCAGGAGAAAGGTCGTTGTAATAATAATTGGCAGGATTTACAGGCTTTCCATTCTTAAGTACCTCATAATGAAGGTGAGGAGCTGTAGATTTTCCAGTGCTGCCAACAAGACCGATAACTTCACCACGTTTCACTTTCTGACCTCTTCTGACGTTGATCTGGCTTAGGTGCGCATATCTTGTCTGATAGCCGAAACCGTGATTTACAACGATGTTCGTTCCATATCCCCATCTTTTTTTCTGGATCTTTTCAATAACCCCATCTCCGGTCGCATAGATATTGGTTCCCGTATGCGCAGAAAAGTCCATGCCCTGATGAAATTTCTTCGTCCGGTAGATCGGATCGATCCTGTAGCCAAATCCGGAAGCAACTCTTTTTAGTTCTTTGTTTGCAACAGGCTGAATCGCCGGAATTGATGCCAGCATTTCTGACTTTTGCTTTGCTAACTTAACCAGGTCATCATAAGATTTTGACTGTATGTACATCTTGCGGGATAGGTTGTCAAGTGACGCATACATGCTTTTAAGTGCTTCACCATGCGTAAGTCCGTCAAGCCTTGAATAACGGTCTGAACCACCTACTCCGGCTGCTCTCAGACTCTTTGGCATCGGTGCCCCGAAGATTTCCCTGTATATTTTTTCATCCCTTGATTCCAGGTCCTGAAGCGTAGCCTGAAGCTTGCTGAATTCTTCGGAAATAGTCTTGAACTCCCTGTCATACCTGTCGATCTCCTGCTTCAGCTTACGCTCGTAGGGAGAATCCAGGTATTCGAAGGATATGGAGATAATGATCGCAGAAAAGACAGCCGCAGCGGATAGAAACCCAAAAATTCTCAGCGCCTTTACCCATAGCGGGGTTTTGACTGCTTCATATTCGAGTGTTTCCGGGTTAAATTTATAATGTGACTTTGCCATTATCTTTTACTACTGATATAGCTATTTTTGCCATTACAATACGTAGCAGTCGCGAATATAAAAAATCCGTGATTAAATATTGGGACGTATTTTATAAACAGCAGAAGTATTCAGTATAAACAATGACGTCAGCAGAGATTCGCAATAAGTTTCTTAATTTCTTTAGATCAAAGGGGCACAAGATCGTCCCGTCAGCTCCAATAGTAGTTAAAGATGATCCAACCCTGTTGTTCACCAATGCGGGAATGAACCAGTTCAAGGATTTTTTTCTGGGGAATAAGGTGCCTGATTCCAGAAGAATTGCTGACACGCAGCGATGTTTAAGGGTAAGTGGCAAACACAATGATCTTGAAGAGGTAGGGGTGGATACGTACCATCATACCATGTTTGAGATGCTGGGCAACTGGAGTTTTGGTGATTATTTTAAAGATGAAACAATAGAATGGGCCTGGGAATTGCTCACTAAAGAATTCAAATTACCGATAGACCGTTTGTACGTCACGATCTTCGAAGGGGATAGTGAAGACAAGACCTCAAGAGATACTGAATCAGAAGAGACATGGAAAAAGTTCATTGCACCTGATCGGATCATTGCCTGCGGTAAAAAAGATAATTTCTGGGAAATGGGAGATACCGGGCCAGCCGGTGTTAGTTCTGAGATCCATATAGATCTCAGGCCCGACAGTGAAAGGAAGATTAAGGATGGCAAGGAGCTTGTAAATGCCGATCATGAACAGGTTATTGAACTCTGGAATCTTGTGTTTATCCAATACAACAGGAAGGCGGACGGCAAGCTCGAGGCTCTTCCTGAAAAGCATGTGGACACCGGAATGGGACTTGAACGGCTGGTCAGGGCCATTGGTATGAATGGATCCAATTATGACACGGACCTGTTTACTCCGCTGATCGCAAAGATCGAAGAACTTTCAGGTAAAAAATACGGTACGGATAAAGCAAGTGATATTGCATTCAGAGTGATCGCAGACCATATACGTGGACTCGTATTCACGATCGCGGACGGTCAGTTGCCGTCAAATGCCGGAGCCGGATATGTGGTAAGAAGAATTCTGAGAAGGGCGGTCAGATACGGGTATAGTTATCTTGATTTTACGGAACCGTTCTTATACAAGCTTGTCCCTGAGGTTATCGACCTCTTCAAAAATGTTTTTGAAGGAATTGAGAACAACAAAGAGCTGGTTTCGAAGGTGGTTGAAAGCGAAGAACGTTCTTTTCTTCAAACACTGGAAAGAGGCATCAGCCGTCTTAACGATATTATTGCTGACAAGAGCATTAAGCAGATAGAAGGAAAGATAGCATTTGAGCTGTATGATACCTATGGTTTTCCGATCGACCTGACACAACTTATTGCCTCCGAGAATGACATTTCTGTTGACCTGAAAGGGTTTGATGCACAGCTGAAAACACAAAAAGATCGTTCTAAAACTGATGCTGCAAAAGAAACAGGCGACTGGAAAGTTTTAGTGCAGGATTACAAGGAGGAATTTGTCGGGTACGATAATCTTGAAACTGAAGTTAAGATCACACGCTATCGAACAATCAGATCCAAAGGGAAAGATATTGTCCAGCTTGTGTTCAATCTCACCCCTTTTTACCCTGAGGGAGGCGGCCAGGTTGGAGATACTGGCATATTAACAGGTTCATCTGACGGGCAAAAGATCAAGGTCATTGATACCCAAAAAGAAAACGATGTGATCATTCACTGGGTGGAATCGTTGCCCGACCGACCGGATCAAATATTCATGGCGGTTGTTGACAGTGATAAACGTCGCTTGACCGCATGCAACCATTCCGCGACCCATTTGCTGCACGCCGCTCTCAAGCAAGTGTTGGGTGATCACATAGGACAAAAAGGGTCCCTGGTGAATGCAAAGCATTTACGATTTGATTTCTCACATTTCGCAAAAGTTGAAAAAGAGGAGTTATTGGAAATAGAACAGATCGTCAATCAGAAGATCAGGGAAAACATAGAGCTTAACGAAAGAAGAAATGTGCCATATAAAAAGGCAATTAGTGAAGGGGTAACAGCATTGTTCGGTGAAAAATATGGCGACACCGTACGCGTGATCGCATTTGACGAACACTATTCAAAGGAACTTTGTGGGGGTACCCACGTTCCAAGTACGGGTCTTTTGGGAAGGTTCATCATCACCTCTGAGTCATCGGTTGCCGCTGGCATTAGAAGAATTGAAGCCATTACCTCAGAAAAGGCTGACCAGTGGGTTCAGAAGCAGATGGATGAACTGGAAAAAGTGCGTCATATTCTCGGAAACCCGGCGGACATTGTAAAAGCAGCAGCGGCTCTGATAGAAGAAAGTAGTGAATTGAGGTCAAAGGTAGAGGTAATAGAGGCGAATGAGGTAGTAAAGATCAAAGATACCCTTCGCGGAAAATTGAATCATGTCAATGGCATGAACGCATTGATCGAAAGAGTCAGTCTGCCTAACAGCAACGCAGCAAAGGATCTTGCGTATCAGCTCAAAAATGAAGTTGAGAATTTATTTCTTGTTCTTGCCACGGAAGTAGAAGGAAAACCTGGAATAACCGTAATGATTGAAGACAAACTTGTTAAGGAACGGTCCTTAAATGCAGGTCAGATCGTTCGAGAACTTTCAAAATTTATACAGGGAGGCGGTGGCGGACAACCGTTTTTTGCGCAGGCTGGAGGTAAAGATGTTGGCGGGCTTGATAAAGTCGTGCAGGAAGCAGGAAAGTTCATTAAATAAAACCATCTCCGTCTGAAGAAACATCCACCCTATAAATAAGCGAAGGCAATAAAAAATAGCCGGTGACCATTATCGGGATGTCAGTATTTTAACAATTAATGCACCCTCTGGTTATACGTTACTTATATCCAAAGATATACCCGCGTCTGATATGTCTTTGCTGAATAAACTAGCGGTTCATCAGATCCTCGATCTCTTCAACTTCAATTGGCATGTTGACCTCATCCATGAAATCAACATATCCGTCCTTTGTGATCAGAATATCGTTTTCGATCCTGACGCCGATCGCTTCTTCTTTTATATAGATGCCCGGTTCACAGGTAAATACCATCCCCGCTTCCATTGGTTCGTAACGCATGCCGCTATCATGGACATCGATTCCCAGAAAATGGGAGGTACCGTGCATGAAGTACTTTTTATAGGCCGGCCATTTTGGGTCTTGTTTTTCAACGTCCGATTTGCTGATGAGTTTGAGGTCCATTAGCTCTTTGGTCATCATTTCTCCAACTACTTCATGGTACTCCATAAGGAAAGTTCCAGGCCGCAATAATTTGGTTGATTCGCGCATGACCCTTAAAACCGCATTGTAAACATCTTTTTGTCGTGCTGAGAATTTTCCGTTAGCCGGTAAGCACCGTGTCATGTCACTGGCATAATTGCCATAATCGACCCCTGTATCGACAAGGATAAGGTCACCATCCTTAACCTGCCTGTTATTCTCAATATAATGGAGGACACACGCACTTTCACCACTGGCAATGATTGGGTCAAAACTAAAACCATTTGCTCGGTTTCTGATGAATTCATGAATCAGCTCAGCTTCGATTTCGTGTTCCCAGACACCGGGTTTTACAAATTTCAATATACGTTCCCAGCCTTTTTTTGAAATTGAAACCGCTTTCTGCATGATCTCGATCTCCTGCTCTGTTTTCATGGAACGTAACCGCTGAAGGATGCTTCCTGCCCTCTTGTAGTTATGCAGCGGAAAGAGTTCACGCAGTTGATTTGCAAAATCCAGGTTTTTATAGGGCGATTGAAAACTGTACCGGTCATTTTCATTCAACGGCAGGTAAATATTATCTGCCATATTGATGATCGATCTAAGGTTGTTTATGTAATTGTCATTCCAAAAAACATTAGATATGCCGCTGGTTTCAGTAGCTTCTTCTTTGGTGTATTTATGTCCTTCCCAAATTTCGATCCTTGGGCTTGTCTCTGTCAGGAACAGACATTCACGGTATTCTTCGACCGGGCAGTCTGGGAATAATACCAATACGCTGTCAGACTGGTCAATTCCGCACAGCCAGAAAAAATCACTGTTCTGTTTGAATCTGTAAAAAGCATCACCGTTCCAGGAGTACAGATAATTTGAATGAAAAATGGCAATGCTTCCGGATTCCATTTTTTCAGTAAACCTTTTACGGTTTTTTTCAAATAAAGATTTGGGTAAAAGAGGATATTTCATTTTGTGCAAAGCTAATATGTTGAGCGAAATTCCGGTAATGTATGAATTTCAAAAGTGCTATTTCTGACTTTTCTTGTCTTTATAAAGCTTTAGAGCTTCAGCTAAAAAAGACCTGAACTCACCCCATGAGCTGAGCATCTTTTTTATTTCGATCCATTTTGTTGAACGTTTCTTTGAATAAACGTCTGCTTGTGGGATCAATTTTTCCTGAGACGGACCGGATTGGATCTTTGATATGCCAAGCCTGTCTTCCTGTTCCAGAAACCTCTTTCGGGAGTCTGAAGTATATCCTAGTTTGTATTCTATGATGCCGAGATTGTTTTGTGTGATCTCGTCAGTCGGGTCCAGGTCCGAAGCACGCAGATAAGCAAGGTATGCTTCCTCTGTCCTGCCCAGTTTATCAAGAATATACGCCTTGCTTGAATACCGGTACGGATTATCCGGGTCAAGTTCCAGTGCTTTGTCCATATCCTCCAGTGCTGACCGGAAGCCGAGATGGAATTTACAAATGCCTCTCTCGCAATAGTATTCCGAATTTAACATGTGAGTGGCCAGAAGAATGTTCCAGTATCCCAGTGCCTTTTCAAATTCACCGAGTTTCTGTAAAGTATAGGCATAGAGCTCCGTTATGCCTTGATCTTCATTCTCCAGCTCAGCGGATTTTCTGATCAGTTTTTCGCATTCGTCAAACTCTCCTGAGCTAAAAAGAATCCTACCTTTTTCTAATAACATTTTTAAATTGAAAATATAAACGGGTGCAAAGTTCGAAAGTTTGCGCAAACAGCATTTATTTTGTTGCTTTCGCATTTGATGAATGAAAAATAAATACGCAGATCTGATCGATCAGACCTTTGAGTTCCCGCAAGATGAATTCATTGTCAACAACCAGGGTCAGTTGGAGTTTCACGGCATCCAGTTAATGGAACTCATTGAGCAGTATGGGACACCCCTTAAATTCACATACCTCCCAAAGATATCTGAGAACATACAAAGGGCCAGGAACTGGTTCAGAGTCGCAATGGCCAGTGTTAATTATGAAGGTGAATATAAGTACTGCTAA
>DJML01000114.1 GCA_002436505.1 Bacteroidetes bacterium UBA6491
TCATTCCGACATCTTTAGCGACTTCTTTGTTTTTTGATGAAGGAAGATCACCTAAGTATCGGGTGCAATGATTTTTTAGAACATCAACATCAAAATTTCCTACAAAAACAAAGGTGAAGTCGCTGCCATATTTGAATCTTTCCTTATAGATCTTATATATCTGGTTATAATCGGTGTTGTTCCAATCTTTTTCTGTTGGTATTGTCGAACTTCTGGGGTGGTTGTTATAAAGCCATTTGGTACTCTCAACGCTATAATAGCTGGATGGATTTGACAGCATATTGTCGTAAAAACCACGCTGTGAATTGACATACGCCATGAAGGCATCGTTGTCTTTTCTTTGCGCTGTAAAATGCTGGTGGATCATCTGAAACATGTGTTCCATGTCTTCCGGCACACAACTGCCTCTCATTCCTTCTGAAGTCTCGCTTATATATGGGTATAAAGACACTATCTTACCGCTGTATATCTTAGACAGGTCATCTTCGGAGTAATCTCCAATGCCGCAGTTCGAGATCATCCCCAATCCAAACCTTGTCTTCTGATATGTTTCATCGTCGTACAAAGATGTACCGCCATAACTAAAGGCAGACATTAGTACTTCGTCGTTCTTTAGTTCGGTTTTCTTGCAAATGACAGTGACGCCGTTCTTCAATGTCCATTGCTCCGCACCAACCTTTTCCAGCTTTTTTATCTCCTTGATGGAAGAACCTTTTGGTGCTGAAGCCATTATCTGATCTGGAAGAGCCTTCTCATCGTAAGGCTTAAGATCCATCTCAAATTTACCGTCAATCACTGCAATAACTTCTTCTTCAGTGGGTAGAACCACACCTTCCTTCTCAGGGCCGGTAATTACAGCTACCTTGTTGTTGTCCGTTATCAGCTCATTTGCCAGTGCATTGACTTCCTGAAGAGAGATGCCTTCATGGATCTTGTTGAGGTAATTATATCTCCATTCAATGCTGGGCGCCGGTGCTTTTTTAAGGAAATGAGACATCAGCGGCCAGATCAGGTTTTGAGACTCCGTCTTATCCCGATCGGCATACTCAGACTTTGTTTCGGAAAGCAGATCCTTTATACCTCTGTCAAGTTCAGCTTGAGTGAAACCATATTTCTTAAGTCTTTCAGACTCATTCACCATGGTCTTTAGAGCTACTAAAGATTTGCCTTCAGAAGCAATGCCGAAAAACTGGTAAGCATTTTTAGTTCTGGCCCACGAACTACCATAATAGCTGTAAGCAAAACTGTACGGCGCATCGGGTTTATTTGCAATTTCAGCAAGACGTGCATTAAGCATAATTGAAAACAGCCAGTGGAGGACCCGCTCACGCAGGTCTGCTTCTGTTTCAATTACTTTATTTACCCCTTTTTGATTATAATTTAACTGTACCATGGTATATGGTGCCTCAACGTCCGTTGCAACAGCTGCCCTGGATTCAATAAAATCCGGCACGTCATAAGTAATGCGTTCCCTTTTATTCTCAGGGCCTGTGATTTCCGAAAAATGATCTATGATCATCTTCTTAGTTTCTTCGACATCAATATCTCCGACAACAAATATTGCCATCAAATCGGGCCGGTACCAATCCCTGTAAAATGATCTGGCCTGTTCATATTCGAAATTTTCAAGTACGTCCCTCTTGCCAATTGGAAGTCGCTCTGCATATCTAGATCCGGCCATCAATACAGGCAGATATTTTGCCATCATCCGTTTGCTGGCACCTTCACCCAGACGGTATTCTTCCATCACAACACCTCTCTCTTTGTCTATTTCCTCGCCTTCATAGCTTACGAGATGTGCCCAATCTTCCATGATCTGGAACCCTTTTTGGTAAATGGTATCAACATCTGTAGGAATAGAGATCATGTACACCGTTTCATCAAAGCTCGTATACGCGTTCAAATGTGCCCCGAACTTCACACCAACAGATTGCAGATAACTTACGAGTTCATTCTTTTCAAAATTTGCTGAACCGTTAAACGCCATATGCTCGCAAAAATGCGCCAGCCCTTGTTGAGCATCGGTTTCCATGAGGGAGCCCGCATTAACAGCCAGCCTTATCTCGGCTTTCTTCTCCGGTTTTCTATTCTGAAGAATATAGTAACGCATCCCATTGTCAAGGATCCCATACTCCACTTTTGGGTCAAGAGGAATGAGATTGTCCTGTGCTTTAACATTGGCCCCTGCGAGCAAGAAAAGCAATGCAAAAACGGAAGCGATGATCTTTCTGTACATGTCTTCTTATTTGAGCGGGCCAAGTTAACAAAACTTATCCGTTCAACATAGGCCAATTAAGCATTCATCTATGGGATTCTGACAGATCGTGATTCTTTGTTCATAACCCCAAAATAACCAAATGCACCATTGGAAATATTTCCGATGGGATTAGATGGAGGAGCATCAAATGGAGATCCTGCTTTATTCTGTTGAATTTGGGTTTCATTTAAAAAATCATACATCGATTTGTCAATGCAGTATTGCTCGACAGTAACCACATCGCCGGGATCAAAGCCAAACGGGAACGGACGTGGTGGGAAATCCGGATCTATATTGCCAATTTTATCCGCATCGTAATGAACATTAAAGAAGCTAAAATCCGCGAATTCATCCGTATCAAGAATATATCCAAACTCATCCTGAAGGGTGTCATTCTTATATATTTGCCACCAGTAATAGTCTCCTTTGGGTTGGATTTCTTTTGCAAGTTCAAACACATAATATCCTGGTTCTATAAAACCATTTTTTTCGGGGAAATAGAAGTAGAACAACGTGTCGATCGGCAGCTGCTCGCGGCAGTATCCTGAAGACCGATATGTTTCTCCCCTTGATTTGACGGTAAGGGTGTATGTTCGTCCCGGAACACATCTGTTTGCGTTAGCTGAAACATATACTCCGCCACCTCTGTGAGCTAAGGTGTCAACATTACCCGCATCGTCACTGATCGTTACAAATGCGTCGTCAACGACCGGAGGATCTACTTTTGCGAAATAGTCCTGAGTCATGGACAATTGGATCTCCCACGGCTCATAAGCAGTCGAAATATTCCCTTCTACTACAAGGACGGGCTCGACAGAGGTCAGATCCCAATCCACTACCTGCCGGCAAGCCGGCAAAACAATGATCAGTAACAGGGCAGTTATGATAGATCTTCTTTTATTCATTTTTAAAAAGTAAAATTCCATGTTATCGCTGGTATTATCTTAAATAGGGCAATCTGAACTGCCTGAGTCTGGTTGTCAACCACAATATCTTCCCCGGTTACCGGGTCTTCTTCCTTAACCTGTTCAAAATTTACGATGTACGGATTCTCCCGCGCATAGAAATTGTAAATGCTAAAGTTCCATGAACTTCGGAAATTCTTGCCTTCCTTCTTCTTATTGTTGAGGGTAAGACCGATGTCTGACCTGTGATAAGAAGGTATCCTGTCATTGTTCCTGTCGCCATAAATTGGTGTTATCTTTCCGTTGTACATATGACGGGCAACCGGGACAGTAAGTGGTCGGCCGGTGGCCAGCACAAAGGTACCGCTTAAGGTCAGGCGATCGTTAAAGTTATGCGTCATGACTATTGAAAGGCTGTGCCTTCTGTCATTGTTGTCAAAGTATGGTTCCCCGTTGTTTATTCCCTTGATCTGCCTTTTGGTCTTTGAAAGGGTGTAAGAAATAAATCCTGTCGTTTTCCCAGTCACCCTTTTAATGAAGAATTCAGAGCCGTAGGACCATGCTTTACCAAACAGAAGTTCACCGTCGAGTTGTTCATTAAAATACAGAGCGGCCCCATTCCTGTAATCCAGCTGGTTGTTCATCCATTTGTAATAGACCTCAACAGATGTTTCAAGTCCCAATTTTTCAAAATTCCTGAAATAGCCACCGGCGATCTGGTCAGCTCTTTGCGGTTTGATATTTACCCCAGCAGAGATCCACTGGTCCACCGGTAATGTAGTTGCAGCGTTGGAAGCTTGCTGAATGTATTGAAAGGTTCTGTTGTAAGATGCTTTGATAGCTGAAGATGAATTTAAATTATAGCTTAATGCCAGGCGTGGCTCAGGTCCAATGTATGTATTATAGACCTCACCAGACCTGTATTGAAATGTATCTGTTGGGGTTGGAACATTGTCTTCACTATATACATAGGCGAACTCACGCGCCTTTCCAATATTGTTAAAAACAGAAAGCCTTACACCGTATCGAACATTGAATCTTTCGCTGAATTCGTACTTATGCTCAACATACAGCGCAGACTCAAGTGCATTTTTTGTAGGTAATATTAGTTCCGCGCCACCAACAGTTGCCTGAGTTTCAGCGTTCAGTGCCTCAAATCTGCCTGGTTCAAAATTGAATAAAGTAAATTGCCCTCCAAAACCCAATCGACTCTTAGGACTGAAATAGTAGGACATATCCTCCTTGGCTGACCAGTTAGAAATGCCCTGGTAGCTGCCAAAGTTCGCATTCTCTGCAAACTTGAATTCTATTCCATAATTAAAATCAGAATAGATCAAAGACAAATTGGAAAAGAACTTCTGACTAAAAAGGTGGTTCCAACGAAGTGTCGCAGTCGAGTTGCCCCAGTTGAGACTAAATAATTCAGAAAAACCAAATACATCCCTTCCAAAGTACCCGCTCAGATAGATGCGGTTCTTGTCATCAAGGTCGTAATTCGCTTTCAGGTTAAGGTCATAGAAATACAATCTGCTTGATTTAATGTCTTCATTCTTTGAAAGTGGCCTGAAAAGATCAATATATGACCTTCTTCCCGCGACCATAAATGATGATCTATCTTTGACAATTGGTCCTTCCAGAGTTAACCTGCTTGAGATGGTGCCCAATCCTCCGGTTCCTGAGAATCGTTTGTTGTTTCCGTCCTTCATCCGGATATCAATTAAAGACGAAAGCCGACCTCCGTATTTAGCCGGGATACCTCCCTTATATACCTCAAGGTCTTTTATTGCGTCTCCATTGAATACAGAGAAGAATCCGAGAAGGTGTGCAGCGTTATACACCGTGGCTTCATCAAGCAGTATCAGGTTTTGATCCTGCCCTCCTCCTCTGACACTTATTCCTGAATTACCCTCTCCAAGAGATTGAATCCCGGGAAGGAATGTAATTGTCTTTAATACATCCACTTCACCAAATACAACAGGTATGTCCTTAATTGTTTTAATGTCCAGGGAGACAACGCTGATCTCCTTATTCTCAACCTTTTCAATTTTTGATTTTGCCGTAACAACAGCTTCATCAAGTGTTTCAACATCCTGATCGAGGGAAATGTTAAGTACAGTATTCTTTTCCAGCGTCACCTCTTTGATCAGGTCTTTGTATCCGGTAAATTGAAATATAAGTGTATAGGTTCCTTCTGCAATTGTAAGCGAATAGAATCCGTATTCGTTAGTAACTGTTCCTAATCCGGCATTTTTTACAATGACTGTGGTTCCGATAATGTCTTCTCCATTCCGGCTGTCTGTCACCTGTCCGCTGACTGTAAACTTCTGTGCTGAAGTAACGGCTGAAATGCTAAACATTAAAAAGAATAAAATTATCTTGTTCATTTGTTCGTTTGAATGGGCAAAATTAATACGACATACACTGTAACCTCTTAACTTTAGTTAATGTTTACATTAAATCAGATAAAACATACGAAATTCGCATTTCAAATGAGCCTAAAGATTAGTCCAAAGCATATTATCCCCAATGCCCTGACCTTCGCAAATGTTATTTGCGGATTTTTTAGCCTTGTTTATTCTGCCGAAGGAGATCTGTTATGGGCCGGATTGTTCATAGCCCTTGGATCTGTGGTCGATTTTATGGATGGACTAAGTGCACGTTTGCTGAAAGCTTCAACCGAATTTGGCAAGCAACTGGATTCACTCTCGGACATGGTCACCTTTGGATTGGCACCTTCATTCCTTTTCTATCAGTTCATTGTTAATACAAATCCCAGCTGGTTAAAAGTGATGTCTGTTTTCATTGCTATTGGAGCAGCTTCCAGACTTGCAAAATTCAATATAGATCCCAGACAAAAGAAAGGATTCGTTGGTTTGCCTACGCCGGCAGTTGGCTTGTTAATAGCCTCAATACCATTTATTTACGAATTTGAAGGGTTAGAATTAGGGTTATTGCTACAGCATCCGGTTTTTCAGTTTATGCTCCCTGTTATCTCGTGCATATTGATGATCTCGGGATTCCGTTTATTTTCACTGAAATTTGAACGTTTTAGCCTTCAGGGAAATAAAATTAGGTATGCCTTTTTAATTCTCAGCGCTGGTTTTATTGCGGTATTTCATTTTACCGGAATACCAATGATCATTTTAGCTTACTTAATTTTGTCGCTTATACATAACTTTGCGCAATGAAATTTAGGTCGGAGATCAACATAATGCCTCATAAGGCGCTTTTAGACCCTCAGGGTAAAGCAGTAGCAAACAGCATGGCCAATATTGGTCTATCTGAAGTAACTGATGTAAGAATCGGAAAACACATCACATTGCATGTAAATGCCTCCTCAGAAGAAGAAGCAAAACAAAAGACGGAAGATGCCTGTAAAAAGCTTCTTGTTAATGCCGTAATGGAGTACTACGAATACGCCATTCATCAGGAGAATTAAGGTCAGCCTATATTTATTTCAGTGCTGTCTCCAAGGTTCAGGCTTAGAGAAGCTCCTTTAAGATATGCATCATTTCCCATCACCGTGTCCGCAACATTTGCATTGTCTATCTCAGACTGAGAGCCGATGATCGTGTTTTTAATTATCGAGTAAACTATTTTAGTATCGTCACCAATGGAAACATTCGGGCCAAT